>NZ_JANQCT010000015.1:0-26751 GCF_024723495.1 Campylobacter sp. RM19073
GTAAAACAATCATTTAGGTTATTTTACTTTTGCGAAAATTTTGTCGCAAAGGTCGGCTTTACAGAAACCACCCTTTAGGGGTCGCATTCGCTAGTTTTGTGGGGGGGGGTGCTATAAAATTAAAAATTATATCTAGCCTCAAATCTTAAATGTTTATAATCTCCTATAATTGTATCTCTATTGATATATGAGTACCAAGCTTTAAAATTTAGCTTTTTGCTATATTTATAATCCACTCTAGCTACGGCTTCATACTCATTGGTAGTTGAGTTGATTCTTTTGCGTGTTACTTCGCCAGATACATAGTCAGCACCTACTCTTACTTTATTGGCAAATGTATAACCAGCTTTTAAAAACCAATATTTATTTTCGCCACTTATTAAAGAGTATTCTAGTATATTTTCACCAGCGTCTATAAAACTGCCTTGATCTTCAAATGAGATTAACGACACTGCATCTGTATCAAACCATACATAACCGGCATTCGCATCAAAGCCAAAGGCTTTAGCGCCAGCTTCTATAGCTGCAAATTTAGCATCATCTAAAGGCAATACTAAACCAAGTCTAAAATTTTCTGCCCACATACTTGAAGTGGCGTATTGAGCTTGTAAGCTTAGATCTATATCGGCTATATTTGCTCCTATTAGCAAATCAGTAGCGTATAGTTGAGCTACGCTATCAATAGCAGCATACCATAGCTGGAAGCTAACTAGATCATATGAGCCAATAGCAGCTACGCTATAGAGATTTCTATCGGTTATGAATTCTGCTGATGGGGAGTTTCTCTTGCCGATGAAATAAAATCTCGTCCTAATATCATCATCATTTTGAAGGTTATCAAATGCCATACCAGCTAAAGTAAGCCCGTTAATATCGTTATTAAGCACTTTAATACCAGTGCCTACCATATCATCAGTGAAGAATGTGCCTAGCACTTGGCGACCAGCTGTGATAGTGGTGTTACCAGCTTTGTATCCTAGGTAGAATTGGCGAACATTGAATGTTTGACCATAATTATCATAGTTAAAACCCGTATCATTTGTCCCTACCTGGGTAGCAGCGTCAGAATTTTCGCCAGAGTTATCGCCGCTATCATACCTAAAGCCGATAACGCCAAAGAAATTATCATCTAAAGCAGATTGAAAATTTATATCAGATGTAAATCTATGTTTATTAATATGACCTTCAATATCATTATATTCACTATCATATCTATATCTTGAATACCCTGATATATCTATATTTTTAATAGTTTCTTCAAGTATCCCAGCACTTGACACGCTTGAAGTGGTTAAAGGAGAATACCCCCCCCCATTATCTTCAAGTGTCTTAGCGTTTGATACGCTTGAGATGGTAGCTACGCTTATAATAGCAGATAAGCTTAGTTTGACTAATTTCATTTTTATCTCCATATTGAAATATAAATTCTCAAATTATAACGATTTTTCATTTAATATTTACTAAAAATTTGATAAATCATTACCTATCATTTACTAAAATTTAGCAATCTTGATAAGATTAGTTTAAAGCAATAGCGGTAAAATCGCTAAATTCATTTGCCTATTAGCAGTAAATTTAGGCTACATTAAACGCTTTTTGCGATTTTCTCCATTTTGGTAAGTAGCTTTGATCTCTCATTATCATCTAAATTTCCATATAATAGCTGATTCATTGCTTGCATAAAGTCAAATGTAGCAAAGAGTTTCGCATCGCTATTTGCTTCTTTGGTGGCATTTGAGATGGTTGAGTCTAGGGAGCTAGACTCAGCTTTTATCTCTTTTAAATTTTGTAAAATTTTATCAAATTCGCCAGTTTTATCGAATTTTGCTTGATTTATAGCTAGGTTCATTAGCTGGGTATTTAGCTCATTGATTTGCATATTTTGCCTTTAATTTGTGAATTTGCAAAATATAAGCAAAAATTAGACCAAAATATCAACCCCCAGTAGCTTGGCTTGAGCCGCTACCGCTTCCGCCTCCAAAAAATCCGCTTCTAGCGTTGCTTCCAGCTTTTGAGGCAGTGGAGCTTGTGGCGGCTTTATTGAAGCTATTTACGCTTCTATTGTATGTGCTTGGGTTGTTGTATGCTCCTTGGCGAGTGTTTTGGTAGGCTGGATTGTTAAATAGCTTTGAGCCGATCCAGCTTCCTATTATCGCACCAGCTGCGCTAGCTAAGATGGCTTCGCCTAGTCCTAGACCACCGCTTCCGCTACTTAAATTTGAGTTTGTCAGACCGCTTGTTCCAGCGTCTATTTTGGCATTTTCTTCTTGTAAGAGCTTGTCTATTTCAGCTTGGCTTAGTAATCTCTCACTCATTGCTCCATTAGCATCTTTTTCTCGCAAAAATATTCTTGTCTCATTGCTTGGGAATTCATCTGCTATTTTATAGCTTCCATCGCTTGTTTTTTCTATAAATACCGTTGCGCCTTGCTTTTGGATAGCTTGAGCCATAGATGAATCTTCAGAGCTACCACACCCCACTAAGCCAAATGCTATGATGGCACCCACGCCACTAGCTATACCTATATCTTTTAACTTTTTAATATGCTTCATTTCCACCCTTTAATCATAAAGTTTTAGTTTAACTCATATTTTAGTTTATATTCGCCAAATTCATTCTTAATAAATATATCTTTATTATAATGTTTTTCTATTATTTGCCAAAATTTGGATTTGTTGATACCTATGAAATTACAAAAGTCATCTACGCACCTAGAGTCTAGTGCGTGGTCTTTCTCTTTTACTAATTTAATGGCCTCATCTCTACTCATTAGGCCATATCTTACTAATCTAGAGGCGTAATCAGTAGCCATAGCGTGGCCAAATTTAGGGTATTTCATCCACGCATGGACGATATATGCTACGCTATCTACTTGGTCAAAGGACTCTATAGTATGCGTTCTATCCCATTCGCTTTTTAAATCGCTAAATCCCCTGCTTTTTGCAAAGATGTAATTAGAGTATGAGTTCCACTTGACAAAGTAGCTTAGATATATTGGCTCAAGGCGGTTTATATCTAAATTTGGATTATTTGGGTCATAAAATAGTTGAAGCTCCTTTGGGTCTAATCTTACGCCACTTAAGTCTATATCACTAGCTACGCCATTTAAAAATATATCTTTAGCACTTGGGGTCTCTGCTGCGTCATTGCCGCCATACTCGTAGCTTACATTCTCTCCATAAACCAAAAGCGGGGTGTTAAATTTAGCCGCCATGGCAAATGGATAGCTATATATCAAGCGATCTATATACCATGTTGGTTTGCCATATTTTTCAAATGTATATAGCATTAGGGCTTTTTGGGTTTTGATATTTGGCTTTAAAGAGATTATATGGCAGCCAAACTCCTCGCTTAAATTTTTTAGATTATTCTTACCAGCTTGGGTCATTGTGAAGTTATCCTCAACGCTAAAAAGCACAGGATTCATCCCTAAAACCTCTTTCATTATATGGACTTGAAAGTGGCTATCCTTGCCACCGCTTACAGCAATAGCGCAATCATACTCATTTTTGCCATTTATGCCCCTATGCTTATCGCATAGTGCTTCAAGCTCTTTAAATCTAGCTTTATAATCCACATTTTTCTTATTTTCGTGATTTATACACGCACTACACTTTAGCCTTCCATCTTTTAAGGTGGTAAATTTAATCCCTGGCCTACTATCTGGCATTACGCAAAAATCACAATATCGCATTACCCCCCCCCCTAAAATCCTTACTCATTTATATATCCTTTTTAAATTATTTAAATTCGAAGTTGCATTTAAAAGCAACATATCAGCTATTACTAATCTAGCCATCGCCGTAGCTACCACACTTCCACGCACTCCGATACAAGGATCATGTCTGCCACGAAGCTCACAAATCGTCTCATCACCATTTAAATTTAGAGTTGGCTGGGATTTAAATATGCTTGGAGTGGGCTTAAAATAGCTCTTAATCACAATATCGCTTCCATTGCTAATTCCGCCTAAAATCCCGCCACAATGATTACTCATAAATCCATTTTTATCCATACAATCATTATTTTGACTACCAAGCATACTAGCTACGCTTATGCCATCTCCTATCTCTACAGCCTTTACCCCATTTATCCCCATCATAGCACTAGCTAAGGTCGCATCAAGCTTATTATATAGCACTTCGCCTAGCCCAGCTGGAGCGTTATGAATGATGGTTAATACACTAGCCCCAAGGCTATCATTTGAGTTTTTAGTATTTAATATTAGCTCCTTAGCACTCTCTTCTGTGGTCTTATCAGCCCAAAAAATCTCGCTAGAATTAGCAAATTCAAAATCAATATTATCAGCTTTTATATCACCAATTTGCGTTACACAGCTTTGGATATTGATATTAAACTCGCCCAAAAGCAACGCCGCAAACGCTCCACCAGCTACCCTAGCTACGCTCTCTCTAGCACTGCTTCTACCACCACCCCTATGATCTCTAATCCCAAATTTAGCAAAATATGTATAATCAGCATGCCCTGGGCGAAATAGATCTTTGATATTATCATAATCTTTGGAGTGTTGAGAGGTATTAGCTACTATAAAACCAATAGGACAACCGGTGGTAAAACCATCATAAATTCCGCTTAAAATCTCTATCTTATCACTCTCTTTTCTTGAAGTGGCATATTTGCCACCGGGGCGACGCTTATCTAGCTCATTTTGGATAAACTCCATATCAACCCTAAGCCCAGCTACAATCCCATCTATAACCCCACCTATAGCCACGCCGTGGCTCTCGCCAAATGTGCTTAATCTAAATTTACTCCCAAATGTATTCATCTTTAACCTTTAACTATTCTAATATCTCTAAAGCCTTTAAAGCACAGGCTTGTTCGGCTGATTTTTTGCTACTTCCTGTGGCTCTTGCGATCTCTTTGCCATTTAGTAGCACGGCCATCTCAAAGCTCTTTTTATGATCTGGGCCACTTGAGCTTATTAGCTCATATTTTGGTGCTACTCCTATACTAGCTTGAGTTAGCTCTTGGAGCGTGGTTTTATAATCTTTAGTTAGCGAATTTAGACTAATATCAGGGAAATTCTCCTCTAAAAGCAAGATAAAAATTTTCTTAGCAGTATCTATCCCACTCTCTAGATATATCGCTCCTATTAGGGCTTCTAAGGCGTCGCTTATTAGGCTTGGCTTTTCTCTTCCGCCGTTATTTTCTTCAGCGGTTGAAAGGTATAAAAACTCTCCAATTCTAAGCTTTATAGCGATCTTAGCAAGGCTATCTTCATTTACTAATGAGGCTCTTAATTTACTTAGATCGCCCTCTTTTTTGCCTTTGAATTTATGATACAAATACTCCCCAACGATCAAATCCACCACCGCATCGCCTAAAAACTCTAGCCGTTCGTTATTTGTGGAGTTTTTGATACTTTTGTGAGTCATGGCCTCTTTTAATAGATTTATATTTTTAAATTTATATTTTAAAAGCTTTTGAAATTCTCTTATCTTATCCATCTACTCCTCCTTTTGTAGTTTTGTCGCTGCGTCTTTGGCTAATTGATCGCAACGCTCATTTTGCGGATGGCCAGCGTGAGCTTTGATCCAATAAGCCTTGACTTTGTGAATTTGGATTAGTCTATCTATCTCTTGCCAAAGCTCTATATTTTTGACATTTTTAAAGCTCTTTTTCTTCCACCCTTCAAGCCAGGAGTTAATCCCATTTGCTGCGTAGCTACTATCTGTATAAAGATTGACAATACAAGGCTCTTTTAAAGCCTTTAAGCCATTAATGATTGCTAAAAGCTCCATTTGGTTATTTGTGGTATTTAGCACTGCTCCGCTATCATTTTTAGTGTGTTTTTCATACTCTAAGATATACGCCCAGCCACCAACTCCAGGATTATTTAAGCAACTTCCATCGCTAAAAAGCGATACTATTTTCATCGCTCTCCTTTATAACATTTGGGATAATAGCACAGCTTCCTAGCCTAGCGCAATGATTACACCGATAAAAAAATAGCGGATATGAGCTTTTACACTCATTGCAAATGTAGCTAAAGCTTAAGGTGGCATTTAGATTATTTGCCTTAGCAATCTTTAAAAGATTGAGATTAAAATCACTAATTGGAGCGTTATTTTGCCCTTTGGCACTATATAACTCCTTATACTCATCACCTTCTAAAATCCCATCATTAAGATATAAAATATCTATACAACTATCTAAATTTGGCTTTAATTTTATCTCATTTATATCTTTATTATTTGTGATATAAGTTTCTAAAATCATACGATTTATCAGATTAAACTCATCAGCTAATTTATTAAATTTAGCTATTTTTTGACTAAATTCCATATTGCTATTTTTTATCTCTAGAGCTTTTGTATATGCTATTTGCATAGATACTTCTACGCCTTGCTCATTTAGAGCATCTAAAACTTCAAGGCTTTTTTGATACATTCTAAGCTTTTCAAATCCTAGCCCAAGATGGCTAAGTGCGTCAATATTTTTGGTACTTAATTTAATGGATTCTAAAAATACCTCCGTAGATCGCTCTATAAATCCAGCTTTTAAATAGGCTTTTCCTAAATTTAAAAATATAAACTCTTTTTCGCCCTTTTTAGCAGCCTTTTTAAGAGCGATTAAATATATACTAATAGCCTTGTTAAAATCCCCACTCCTAGCAAAAATCCCAGCCAAAACCCCAAGCGAATTTGAGTCTATATCAAGGTTTAATAGCATATTTTGGTATTTTGGGTCTAGTTGGCTTTGGGATTGAAATTTGCTAACAAATTTATCTATGCTGTTTTTTTGATCTTTGAGCGAAAACACTCCCCAAAAATAGCTTAAAATCGCTATCAAAAGCAAAACACTAAAAAGAACAATAAGCCCAAAAATAGGATCTCTATACTCAATGAAAAAAAAGTCCAAATCCAAAAACCTTGCTAAATTTAATGGCGATTATAGCTAAATCAATGTATAATCTCGCTTATGATTTCTAAAAATAGTATAGAAAATTTAAAAAATATAGTTGATATTGTTGATGTAGTAGGTAGCTATATACCGCTTAAAAAATCAGGTGCGAACTTCGTATGCGTATGCCCTTTTCATAATGACAAGCACCCATCAATGTCGGTTAGTCCAAGCAAGGGGATATATCACTGCTTTTCATGTAAGGCTGGTGGAGATGCGATTAAGTTTGTTATGGAGTATGAGAAGCTAGGCTATGCTGAGGCGATCGAGAAATTAGCGTCTATCTATAATGTAAGCTTAGAATACACAAGTAGCAAAAATGAGCCAAAAGTAAATAAGAAAATTTTAGAGAATTTAAATCTCCATTATAAAACGCTTTTGTATAAAAATCCTGAAGCTATAAATTATCTAAAAAGTCGCTCTATCAGCGATGCCATCATAGAAAAATGGGAGCTTGGCTGGGCAGCAGCATCGCAAAATACTCTAAATTTACTCCAAAATGAGGGCATTGAGCCAAAAGAGGCTTTAGAAGTTGGTGCTATCAAGCAAAATGAGAGCGGATACTACGCTAGTTTCATCAACCGCATAACATTTCCTATATATAATCATCTTGGGAATTTAGTAGGCTTTGGCGGTCGCACCATTAGCGATAATCCAGCTAAATATATCAATAGCCCACAAAGCCAAATTTTTGATAAATCTAAGATATTTTATGGCTATGATAAGGCTAAAAATGAGATTTATAGGTCTCAATCAGTGGTGATTTGTGAAGGTTATATGGATTGTATTATGCTTCATGCTGCTGGGATAAATAATGCTGTAGCGGTGCTTGGAACAGCACTAACCCAAAAGCATATCCCACTGATAAAAAGAGGCGATATTAAGGTTACTCTAAGCTTTGATAGCGATGAGGCTGGAGTCAATGCGGCCTTTAAGAGCTCAAGATTGCTTATGGAGCATCAAATAGATGGCAAAGTGGTCTTAATAAGTGGTGGCAAGGATCCAGCCGAGCTAGTAGCAAGTGGTAAGGAGATGGAATTAAAAGAGCTATTAAGCGGTGGGGTTGAGCTTGGGGAGTTTTATATAACTCAACTTGTAAAAAATTTAAATCCCAAAACCCCTTTAGAGATTTCCAAAGCACTTAAGGCTATCCAAGAATTTAGCTTTAATCTTGATCCTATAGTGGCTAACTCCTATAAAGCTCTTGTATCTACGCTTTTAGGAATTGAGATTAGCTCATTTAAATTAAGCAAAAATGTGAGCGTATCTAAAGCTGTAAATATCCCAAATAAGGCTTTAAATTTAGGAGAAAAAAGAGATATTGCCGAGCTATCAATCTTAAAAAATATGCTTATAAATCCTGAGTATTGCCAGATTGTAAAGCAGTATTATGGTATTGAAATTTTTAAAGATAAGGCTGCGTATAGAGCGGTTGTAGGCTCACAAAGCCAAGATAACGAGCATATAAGGGAGCTTGAATTGCAAGATAATTTAGAAGAGTATAGAAGTGTAAATGAGCTTCATAATGCTATTAGACCCCTTGCGGTGGGCTATTATGAGAGACTTTTAAAAAGTGCAAAGCTAACGCTTGAAGAGATAATTGAGTGTAAAAAAAGAATATCAATATTAAAAGGAAAAAGATGAAAAGAAAATGTTTAGCCCTATTTAGCGGTGGGCTTGATAGCATGCTAGCTATGAAATTAATCTCACTACAAGGTATAGAAGTTCATGCCTTAAATATAGATATAGGCTTTGGCTCAGATCCTGTTAAAAATGAGACTCTAGCTAAAAGAGCAGCGATGGCAGGAGCTAGTTTTGAGAGTGTAAATGTGCGTAGTAAATATCTCCAAGATGTGCTTTTTAATCCTAAATTTGGATATGGAAAGCAGTTTAATCCATGTATTGATTGTCATGGGTTTATGTTTAGGACGGCTATTTCTATGCTTGATGATTATAATGCAAGTTTTGTAATCAGTGGAGAAGTCGTAGGTCAAAGACCAATGAGCCAAAGAAACGATGCGATGGCACATGTGAAAAATTTAGCCGATGATAAAGATGATATAATCCTTAGACCACTTTGTGCTAAGCTATTAAAGCCTACTTTGCCAGAGCGTGAGGGCTGGGTGGATAGAGATAAGCTTTTAGGCTTAAATGGTAGAAGTAGAACGCCGCAACTAAGCTTAGCTAAGGAGTTTGGATTTAGCGATTTTGAAAGTCCTGGTGGGGGCTGTCCATACACGATGGAGGGCTTTAGCAATAGAATTAGAGATTTTATCAAATATGATAAAGATATGAGCGAAGACGACCTTCAAAGCTTAAGATATGGTAGGCATTTAAGGCTTCCTGATGGTGCTAAAATGATAATTGGTAGGGATCAAAATGATAATGAGAAGCTTGATGCTTTAAAACTTGATAAGATGGATAGCATAGATTGCGGCGGTATCATTGGCGCAAGAAGTTTTATAGATAAAAATGCTACTCAAAGCGATAGAGAATTAGCTGCGAATTTAGCCATAAGCTATTGTAAAAGTAGTGACAATCAAGAGTATATAGCCAAAATCGGCACCCATTTAATAAAAGCTACAAAATGCGATAAAAGCTTAGCTGCTAAATACTTCATATAGGCATTTTGGTGGCTAAATTTCAAAAAGTTTATATAGAGATTAGCGATATTTGTGGTTGTGAGTGTAGCTTTTGCCCCTCTGTGAGCGTGGATAAATTTGGCCCTATGGATTTGGGGCTTTATAGCGATATTTTATCACAGATAAGGGGCAAGACGAGGGCGATTTGTTTGCATCTTTTAGGCGATCCATTGGCTAATTTAAATTTGGATAAATATCTAGATTTGGCCTTTAAAAACTCCTTTAAAGTCGATTTAGTCACAACTGGCAAATATCTAAATAAGCATGATTTTACCACACTTTGTAAAGCTCATCAAATTTCATTTTCTCTAAGCGCATTTATAGATAAAAACGGCAAATTTAAAGATGATTATATAGATAATTTACTTGATTTTTGTAAATTTAAAAAAGAGATAAAAAGCGATATTTTTGTAAATTTTAGAGTTCAAAAGCATATGATAAATGAGCCTAAATTTAAGATGATTAAAGATAGATTTGAGCGGTTTTTTGGAGTGAAAATTGATTATAATGCGGATAAAATTCGCTTAGATTATAAGACATTTTTGGTTTTTAAAGAGTATTTTGAGTGGAGAAAGCCAAATTCACAAAATCCGCATAAATATTGCCACGGCCTAATCTCACAAATTGGTATTAAAAGTAGTGGAAGTGTGGTGCCATGCTGCATTGATGCTAGGGCTAGCATAAATCTAGGTAGCCTAAAAGAGCAAAGCCTAACTACCATCATAAACTCACCTAAAGCTAGAGCCATAATAGATGGCTTTAAAGCGGCAAAAGCAGTAGAAAATCTATGCCAAAAATGCGAGTATAAAGCGGTTTTGGACTAGGCTAAATTTTAGCGTTTTAATTCGCTTAAAATTTAGCTTAGTAAATATAGAATTTAAATTATTTAAGTTAAATTCTATTAATAAATTTAGCTTTGAAATTTGGCAATTTTAAGCAATATTTAAGCTAAAAAGCTCCAAATTTCAACCCATCAAATTTTAAAAATTCGCCCTTATATGCTCTTTGTAGCTATTTATATACTCATCTACCTTTGGATTTTTTACCACATCATTACAAATAAAGCTTGGCAACGCCTTCATACCGCAAAATTCCATCGCTTTGTGCATAGCAAATGTTACGCCATCGCACCCACGCCCTTCAAAAAACTCATTTTTATCATTAAATGCTGTAATTGGTGCATTCCAAGTGGTGCTTATCATATATTTTTTGTTTGTAGCTAGTCCGCCTGTGCCATATCCATACTCAGGGTTACTAGCGTGTCTGCCATCGCTTTTTATTAGATTACTAGCTGCAGCCATGAAAACTTCATCAAGATATTTTTTGACTATCCACGGCTCGCCCATCCACCAGCCAGGATATTGCCAGATGATTATATCGCTTTCTAGCACCTTTTTTGCCTCTTCATCTATATTGTAGCCATCGTCTATTTTGGTTTGTAGCACTTCATATCCTTTAGCCTTTAGCTCACTGCTTGCTATCTCGCAAAGCAAGGTATTTAGTTTGCCGCCACTATTACCAAAATTTTTACCACCATCTAAAATTAATACCTTCATACTCTCTCCTTAAATTAATAAAAATTGCTTATTTTAAATAATTTTTTAAAACAAGCATTAAATTAGCATATCTTAAATTAAAAAATTTATTAAATATATTTTAATTTTAGACATATTAAAGAGATTGATAAGGCATCTTTGATGCAAAAATATAAATAATTTTTTAAGTAAAAATTTTGATATAATTACAAAAAGGTAGATTATGAAAAAAGAGTTAGATCAGTTTTATACAAAGCAAGAAGTTGCTTTGTGCTTATGCAAAACATTAAAAGAAAAATTAAATTTAGATAAATATACTTTTTTAGAGCCTAGTGCTGGGTTTGGTTCGTTTGTGAATGCTTTACGGATAACTTTTAAAGAGCCAAAAATAGAAGCTATTGATTTAGACCCAAAGTCTACCCATATAAAATCGCAAGATTTTTTCACTTACCAGCCAAAAGAGCAAAAGATAATAACAATAGGAAATCCCCCATTTGGCAAAAGAGCCACTCTTGCTATAAAGTTTTTTAATTACGCTAGTGAATTTAGTGATTATATAGCTTTTATAGTGCCTTTGCAGTTTGAAAAATGGAGCGTTCAAAAGAATTTAAATAAAGATTTTAAGCTTATTTTTACTGAAATTCTAGACCCTAATTCTTTTATATTTGGTGGCAAAGATTGTTATATTAGATGCTGTTTTCAAATATGGACTAGACTGCCTAGCAAGATAGATTTAAGACTAAAACAAGCACCGCCTACTACTCACAAAGATTTTGAGATGTGGCAATACAATAACACAATTGGGGCAAGAAAATATTTTAACCAAAAAGAGTATAAATGGGACTTTGCTGTTGTGCGACAAGGCTTTTATGATTATAAGCACCTTATTTTACAAGAAGATGATTTAAATCCAAAAATACAATATATATTTTTTAAAGCTTTTGATAATAAAACAAAGCTCAATTTAAAAAGTCTTGATTTTGAGAGCTTATCACGCAAAAATACCACAATACCAGGCTTTGGAAAAGCTGATGTAGTGGCTGAGTATAAAAGGATATTTAATGAATAATTTAAATAAATTTTTTGAAAGCATTTGTAAGGATAGAGCCAAAATAACAGGTTCACCAGATGGCAAAATCTTTGAAGAGAATTTTAAAAGCTATTTAAAACGCTCAGGCTTTAATGAAATGAGCCTTACTATTATAGATGATGGGCTAAAAAGATTTTTAAAAGAAATTAAACCTAAAATTCTAAGCAAAAATGACACGCAAATTTTAAAAAACTCTATTTATCTAAACAACACTAACCGCAAAGATTATGCTAATTTTTTTATTTGGCAACCTTATGGTAGTCAAAATTTCCCGGATTTTTTGGTATTTTGCCAAAATTATATTTTCGCAATTGAGACTAAGTTTTCATCAAAAACAAGTAATAAACCAATGTGGAATTCTAATATCCCAAAAGAAAATTCTATTTATGTTTTTGCTAG
This sequence comes from Campylobacter sp. RM19073, assembly GCF_024723495.1. NCBI lineage: Bacteria > Pseudomonadati > Campylobacterota > Epsilonproteobacteria > Campylobacterales > Campylobacteraceae > Campylobacter > Campylobacter sp. RM19073. Next base: position 12,594 of record NZ_JANQCT010000015.1, read on the forward strand.
TTATCAACAAAGAGATTTAACTTTTTTCTTAGGTCATGATGTCATAGAGAAAAAAGAGCGAGAAGAGCTATTAATACTATGGCAAAAAACAGATGAGGAGTATAATAAATGGACTAAGAGCTTTAGGGATAAAATAAATGCTGGCAAATTTAGTAATGAATATGGCTTTACAACCTATATAAGAAAAGCTTACGAGCAAAAAAATACGCATAATAAAAATGCTATTTTGAATTTTTTTAAAAACAAAAATAGAAAAAAATTAGAAGATAATGTTTTTGAGTTTATAAATAAGCATAAATGAATTTAAATTTATTGATTTATCAGAATAAAATTAATTGTTAAATATCTTAAATAGATATTAAATTTGGCTAATATAATAAAGCTTAAAATTATTAAATTTAAATCTAGCGAATTTTAGAATTGGCTAGATTTAAGCTTTTGCTTTAAGTTTTTTTAAGCTCATCAAGGTGCTTTATAGCGTAGTTAAATTATACTTTGAAATCTATCTTTGAATTTTCTATATTTGCTTCTATATTTTTTATCACAGAGCTTAAATCTTGCGTATTTTCATCCATTAGAAGTCCTGCTTTTGCTAAAATTGCTTTTTGCTCAGCATTTAGTGAGCTTACTCCGCCCATAAATTGCTGTAAAAGAGCTTTAGCTAGTAAGTCTTCGCCAACATTTACTTGTTTTATTCCATCTCCCACTATAGCCGTTATAATGTCTGTTACATCTTGTGCGTGTTCGTTTTTATCCATTATTTCGCCATAAATTATTTCGCCATCACTATTTTTATCATTTTGTATTGTTTTGTTTAGCTCCTTTTCTATGCTATCACTTGCGTATTTGCCAGCAGCATAAGATGAAGAATGCTTATTTTTAAAACTATCTTCAAGTTTCATATAGCTCTCGGTGCTAGTAGAAATATCAGTCATAGAATAAAGACTAAAAACTCCGTGCGAAGTAAAACCAGAGTTTGTATTTGCTAATTCATCTTGGCTTAGGTATCCATCGCCATTAGCATCGCTACTAGCATATCCACGCTTGTAAGCTATATCGCCAAACCACCCAGCCACAAAGCTTTCAGCCTTGCCACTAAGTATTTGCGAACCATCGCTTTTAGTAAAGAAATCTTGTTTTCCAAATACTCTTTGGAGTTTTGCTAAATTTTCATCACTAAGTCCAATTTTTATAAATTCCCCACTTGTTTCATCTTTGAAATAGACTTGATTTTTAAAAGTGCTTTCATTGAAATTAACCTTAATGCTAGTGTTAGTAAGGCTATCTATACTCTTGTCAAGCTCGGCTAATTCAGCCTTAGAACGATTTTGTGCATTTTGACTAAGCACTCCATACACAGAATTATTATAAATGGTCTCATAGCCATAATGTTTCATATTTGCAAGATTCATTGATAGCCTTTTATTATTTAACGAATACAACCTATCCGCGCACAAAAAGCATTTGAATAGATGCTTTGATGATCTGTTTGTGGATTGGTATTTGCGTTTTTATTATTTGAAATTGCGGTGTGAATGTCTAACTGATATCGTATATTGCCATACCTATCTATATAATAACCAGCAAAAGCAGAACTAGCCAAAGTGGCGACTAAAACTGATGAAAAAAGCAATTTTTTCATATTTTCTCTTTATTATTATTAAGTTTGTTTTATTATAGCAAAAAATCAAAATTATTAAATGATTTTTGTAATATTTGTTACAATTTTTTAATCAAGTGTTACTATTTTACACAAAATTTATTTTAAATCAATAAATTTGGCTATTTTATCGCAGAAATTTTCTTATAAACTACTTTAAAACAGATTATAGTGTTTCATTTGCTATATACTTGAGAGCTTAATAGATAAAAAATTTAAGCTTTTGCTTTAAGTTTTTCAAAGTCAAACTCATCAGGGTGGTTTATAGCGTAGTTAAATTTTTGCCTATCGATTTTTTTATCCCAAATTCCTACGATTAGACAAGCCACTGCGTTACCGCATAAATTCCCCACCGCACGCATCTCGCTCATAAACTTATCCACCCCAAGTAGCACCGTTACAGCCACCACAGGTATGACATCATGCATAGAGCCAAGCGTCCCAGCAAGCACCACAAATCCTGAGCCAGTTACTCCTACGGCACCCTTGCTTGTAACCATCAAAATTAGTAAAATACTAAGCAAATGTGAAAAACTAAGCTCTATATCAAAAGCTTGAGCCAAAAATATAACACAAGCTGAGAGATAAATATTTGTACAATCTAGGTTAAAAGAGTAGCCAAAAGGGGTAATTACACCTACGCAACCTTTATGAATTCCAGCACTTTCAAGCTTTTTCATAAGCGGAGCTAGGGCAACTTCGCTTGAGCTAGTAGCAAAGACAACTAGCACCTCTTTAGCAATAAATCGCATAAATTTAAATATATTTACCTTAGCAGTGTAGCAAATCACGCCAAGCACCACAAAAATAAAAAACAAACACGACACTAGCATAGTCCCAAGCAGACTTAGCATACCTATCAAACTCTCAATACCAAATTTACCGATAAGATACGCCATCGCACAATATGCCGCTAAGGGGCTTAGCCACATAAAGATACTAAGAGCTTTTAGCACCCAGTTTTGAGCCTTTTCAATGGGATTTATGAAAAGATCTTTGATTTTCTTTGGGGTAAAGCTTAACACAATTGCCAAAAACAAAGCCATAAAAAGCACTTGAATTGTGTTAGCTTTGATAAAGGGCGTGATAACGACACTTAGGGCTAAAAGAGCATTTTTAAGTATACCTAGCACAAAGCCAAATCCGCTAAGTGTGTTTAAATCATCATAAGGCAAAAGCGGAGTTTTTGGCACTGCGTTTGCTAATATTGACCAGATCGAGCCTACATCTTTAGAAGCTCCAGAAAATTTCTCCACGCTACTAGCATCAAAGGAGCTAGGATCTAGATGCATTCCCACCCCAGGTGCTAAGAGCAATGAGCCAAAAATACCCACAGCTAAGGCTATCGTGCTAACTACTTCAAAGTAGATAAAGCCCTTTAAGCCTATGCTGCCAAGATCTCTTAGACTCTCTAAGCCTACAATGCCTGAAATAATGGTAAGAAAGATAATGGGTCCTACCATCCACTTTAAAATCATTATAAAATAGTCAATTCCAAATTTACTATCAATTCCAATTTGCGGAAAAGTATAACCTACAAAAATACCAAGTATTATTGCTAAAACAACCCAAAATGCGAGATTTTTTAATACTCCAAGCATACTAAAACCTTAAAAAAATAATAAATTTTATCACAATAAATCTTAAATTTTTAAGAAAACCAAGTGGAATTTTAAATAATCTTAGATTTTTGGTTTAGGTGTTTTTGAAATGTTGTTTTATTTTTAATTTCATTTTTTGATATAATGCTAAATTTTATAATAGATTAAGCGAGTTTATAATGTTTGATATACAAAAAGCAAAGCAAGATGATAATTTTAGAGAGTTAAAGCACTCTAAGATAAGCTCAAAATTTCTAAATTTAAATGGCAAAAATCTGCTAAATTTAGGTAGTAATGACTATTTAGGCATAGCAAGTAGTGTAGCCTTAAGAGATGAATTTTTAAAAATTTGCCTTGATAAGGATTGGTATTTTGGCTCTGGGGCTAGTAGGCTAGTCTATACTTCAAGTGATGAATTTGAGCGTTTGGAGAGTTGGTTTGAGAGTAAATTTAATAAAAAAGCGTTAATTTTCAACTCTGGATATTGTGCGAATTTGAGCTGTATCAGTGCGTTAAATGATAGTGATACTCTATTTTTAGCTGATAAATTAATACACGCAAGTATGATTGATGCATTAAAGCTAGCAAATGCGAATTTCAAACGCTACGCCCATAATGATAATGAAGCCTTAGAGAGTTTAATTAAGCAAAATCAAGGCAATGTTAAACGCATTATAATCCTAAGCGAAGCTATTTTTAGCATGGATGGAGATAGGGCTGATATAGAGTTTATGCTATCATTAAAAAGGCGTTATGATAATGTAATGCTGTATATAGATGAGGCTCACTCGTTTTTTGCTTTAAGTGAGCTTGGAATTTGCGGCGATATGGGTTGTGATATTGATTTTATCCTTGTTACGCTTAGTAAGGCTGTAGGAAGTAGCGGGGCTGTGATTTTAAGCAGTGGGGAATTTAAAGATATATTTATAAATAGCGCTAGAAGCTTGATATATTCTACCTCTATACCGCCTATAAATGTAGCGTGGAGTAATTTTATCCTAGCCAAAGACCACTCAAAACGGCGTGAAAATCTAGCAAATTTGATAAATTTTCTAAATCTTAATTCAACCCATATCTGCCCTTTTGTAGTTGGGGAAAATACCAAGGCTTTAGAACTATCAAATGCCTTAAATGAGCTTGGCTACTTCGTCCCAGCTATCCGCCCACCTACAGTCCCAAAGGGCAAGGCAAGGCTTAGAATTAGCTTAAGAGCAGATTTAGAATGTGGCGATTTAGTGAAATTAAAAAGGCTTTTAGATGAAAATCGATCTCATTAAAGATTCTAAAAAACTCATTGTATTATTCTTAGGTTATGGCTTTGATAAAAGTAGCATTAGCCACTTAGAGCTTGGAGATTATGGGCTTTTGGTGGTTAGTGATTATAGCGATTTAAGGTTTGATGGGGGGATTTTAGCTAATAAAGATATATATTTGATCTCTTGGTCTATGGGCGTTTGGGCTGCGAATTTGGCGCTACAAAACACCCCCTTAAAGGTCGCAATCGCCATAAATGGCACCCCTTTTGGCATAGATGAGAAGTATGGGATTAAAAAAGATATTTTTTATAAAAGTATAAGCGAGTTTGATTTTGAAAGCTTTAAAAAACTCTGTTTTTTAGGTATTAACAAGCAAAAATTTAAGGATTTTACATTTAATCAAAATGCTAAAATCGAGCTTATAAATCTTTATAAAAATGCTATTTTGCCTTGCCAAAACCATATTTTGTGGGACAGGGCTTATGTTAGTAAGCGTGATTTGATCTTTGATAATAGTGCGGTTTTAGCATATTTTAAGGATAAAGCTAAGATTATAAATACTCCACATTTTGCATTTTTTAACTTTAAAAGCTTTGGAGAGATAGTTGAGATTTAAGGGTGCTAAATTCTATGATATTTACGCAAAACCGCAAATTTACGCTGCGGATATTTTGATAAATAGCCTTAAAAATTATAGGCAAAATTACGATGATATTTATGAGATTGGTGCTGGAAGTGGGGTTTTGACAAGGCTGATTTTAAGCCAGTTAGAGTGTAAAAATTTGATTTTAAATGACCTTTATGAGAGTGAATTTATGAGTAAATTTAGCACTCAAATAGGCGATATTACGCAGTTAAAAATTAAAAATAAACAAGATTTAATCATCTCAAGCTCAGTTTTTCAATGGATAAATGAGCTTGAAAATTTAAGCTATAACCTAAAATTTAGCTTAAAAAGTGGCGGGATTTTAGCCTTTAGCACATTTATAGATGGCACACTTAAGGAGCTTTCAAGCTTTACAAATCAGAGCTTAGAGTATAAAAATCTAGCCCAGCTAAAAGCAATTTTTAGCAAAAATTTTGAAATTTTAAACGCTCAAGAGAGGCAAATCAAGCTAAAATTTAACAATTTAAAAGAGCTTTTAACCCACCTTAAACATACTGGCGTAAATAATATAAAGGGCGAATTTAAGCTTACAAAAAGTAGTTTTGAGGCCTTAAATTCGCACTTTAAGAATAATTTTAGCCTAAGTTATAAATTTGCTATTTTAATCTTAAAAAACTAAAATCCCCCAAGTACCTCATCTATGCTTTTTACGCATCTTTTTATCGCCTCGTTCATCTCATCTTTTTGGATATTTAGCGGTGGATTGAAGTATATCACATCGCCAAGTGGCCTTAGTATAAGACCATTTTTTAAAGCCTTTTTATAAATTTGATATCCAGTTCTTAAGGCTGGGTTAAATGCCTTTTTACCATCTTTTTGCTCCACTAGCTCAATTGCATTTATTAGCCCGATGGAGCGAATTTGACCTACATTTTTATGTAAGCTTAGAGCGGAGTTTATCTCATTTTTTAGATAGATTGCGTTATTTTGAGCTTGGCTTAATATATTTTGACTCTCAAATATATCCAAAACCGCATTTGCCGCAGCACACCCAAGCGGATTACCACTATATGTATGAGAGTGCATAAACGCCTTGCCTTGGGAGTATGGTGCGTAAAAAGCGTCATAAATTTCATCAGTAGTAGCCGTAATAGACATTGGCATATATCCGCCAGTTAGCCCCTTTGAAAGCGTCATAATATCAGGGCTAATACCAGCATGCTCACAAGCAAACATCCGCCCAGTCCGACCAAATCCAGTAGCGATCTCATCAGCTATTAGCAGCACCTCATACTCATCGCAAATTTGCCTTAGCTTCTTAAGATATAAAGGCGGATATATCTTCATTCCAGCTGCGGCTTGAAGTATAGGCTCAACTATCAAAGCCACGCTCTCTTTGCCATGCTGCTCAAAAACTGGCACAACATACCGCTTGAAATATTTCATAGCGATCTCATCGCTATTGCCATCAAATTCGCTTCTATACATATCAGGGGCTTGCAAACAAATGGCCTTCATCAGCATTGGCTCATAAATTTTAGCATACAAATCAAGCGCCCCAACGCTCAACGCTCCGATAGTCTCGCCGTGATAAGCACCACTTAAGCAAATAAATTTATTCTTATGCGTATTGCCTACTTGGTGCTGATACTGAAACGCCATCTTAAGCGCACTCTCTACAGCTGAGCTACCATTATCGGAAAAGTTAAATTTGCTTAGTTTAGGCGGTAAAATTTGCTTTAATCTACTAGCTAATCTCACAGCCCCTTCATGCGTGAAATTGGCAAATATCACATGCTCAATCTCATCAAGCTGATTTTTAATAGCACTATTTATATACTCATTTGAATGACCTAGTAGATTACACCACCAAGAGCTGATTATATCGATATACTCTTTATCATTTTCATCATAAATTTTAACCCCCTTGCCACGCTTTATCACAATTGGCGGTAGCTCCTTATAATCATACATTTGCGAACACGGATGCCATATTAGCTCTAAATCCATCTTTGCTATATCCAAAAGCATATTTTATCCTTAATTAAAAATATTTAAAATCTCATCTTTGCTTATATCTAAGCTTAGCTCATCTCTTTTTACACAAGATAAAATTTTTAGACCAAATAGCTCATTTATCATCTTTTTATTATCTACGCAAATGGGGCAATTCTCATCAAAATTATTTAATACCACACCCTTTATATCAACGCCATTTTGCCTTAGATAAAAGCTAGTTAGCCCAGTTTGATTGATCGCTCCAAGGGCTGCGTCTGAGACTATTATAACGCTTAAATTTAGAGCTTTTATCAGATCAAGTAGCATTATCTTCTCATCATCATATCTAAGCGGACATATCACTCCACCAGCCCCTTCAACCACCATAAAATCGCAAATTTCATCTAGATTATTAAGCTTAGATATGATTGTGTCCATATTTACGCTTTTATTCTCATTTTTAGCTGATAAATGCGGAGAATAGGGCTTGATAAAATTATAAGCACTCATTTGAGAGTAGCTAAGCTCAATCTTAGCAAATTCACGCACGAACTTCACATCAAGCGGATCATCTGCTAAATTTCCGCTTGAAACTGGCTTGAAATAGCCGACATTTAGTCCAAATTCACGCATTTTTTTAACTACCAACGCACTTATATAGCTCTTGCCTACATCAGTGCTAGTCCCAGTAATAAATATCTTTTTACTCATCTTATTTTCCTTAGATATTGTAAATTTGTATTTTAAGATTTTAAGGCTAAATTTTACATATTTTTAACCAAAATAACTCTATTTATCTATGATTATTTTAAATTTATTATAATTGCTAACTATTTTTATCTTATCGAGTGATTAATGAGTGGTTATATTTCAAATTTAAAAGGCTTTAAATATCCAGATGCTGAGCTTATACGCTATTTTTTCAAAAATCATCTAAACACAAATCCCCAAAAAGTCCTAGAACTAGGCTGCAATAATGGCAATAATCTATCTGTTTTTGCTAGTTATGATTATGAAGTTATCGGAGTTGAGCTTAGCTTAGAAAATGTAGAAAATGCTAATTTTAATTTTGCTAATGTATATGGATTTGATAAATTTAAATTTATTAATCAAGATATGAGGGAGTTTTGTAAGAGTGCTAAAGGGTTAAAAGCTGGTGTTTTACTAATACCAAATGTGATAAACTATATCACAAAATCCGATTTTATAACCCTTTTAGATAATATAATTAAAAATGAATTAATAGAGCCAAATAGCGACTTTTTCATAAGAGCAAGAAGTATAAAAGATCATAGATATGGTCTTGGAGAGCAGATTGATGATGGGGTATTTATCCTTAGTGGCGATGAGTATAGCGGCGAAAAGGGGATAATATGTAGTTGCTATAAAGAGTATGAACTAGTAGAAATCTTAAAATCAAAATTAAATTTAAGAGATTTTACGCTAATTACGAGCGAAAATTTAAATGTAAAAAGCGGAGTATATATCAAAGATAGTGATATAATAATTTATGGAAAAATCAATTAGGAGAGAAATATGTATAAAAATTTAAGGGGTTTGAAATTTCCAGATAGTGCTATGATACCATTTTTCTTTAAAAATGGTTTGCATAATTTGACAAATCAAAAGGTATTAGAACTAGCTTGTAGCAATGGTAATAATCTTAGCTTGTTTGCTTCGTATGAAAATGAGTGTACAGGTGTAGATATAAATCCGCAAAAAATCGAAGATGCCAACTATAATTTCGCAAATATCTTTGGGTATAAAAACTACTCATTTTTTGCTAGTGATATGTTTGATTTTATACCTAAAAATAGTGGTATAAATGCTGATATTTTGCTTATACCAAATGTTGTAAATTACTTTGTAAGGGCTGATTTTTTAAGGCTACTTGAACTTTTAAAAGAGCATAAAATGTATAAAAAAGATGCTATTTTTTTCCTTAGGACAAGGAGCATTAGGGACTTTAGATATGGTGTAGGCAAGATGATAGAGCCAAACTGCTTTAAGATGGCTGATGATTATGATATTACAGGCGAACCAGGTGCTATCAATACTCTATATCAAGAGCATGAATTAATCCAAATTTTACAAGAAAAACTAAATTTAAAAGATTTCAAACTTCTAACTTACGAAAACCAAAATTTGATGAAAAATAATCATATAATAAATGATAGCGATATTGTAATTTATGGGAAAATATCTTGAAAATAGCCATTATGCAGCCTACCTTTTTGCCTTGGTTGGGCTATTTTTATATGATAAATAGCGTTGATAAATTTGTATTTTTAGATAGTGTGCAATTTGAGAGACGAAGTTGGCAAAGTAGAAACAAAATTAAGCTAAATGATAGGGAATTTACCATATCCCTATCCACTCAAAAAACCGCCCAAACCACCAAAATAAGCGATATAAAGCTTTTATCTGAAGATAAATGGCGTAAAAAAATATTAAACACCATATACCACGCTTATAAAAAGAGTGTAAATTTTGATTATTATTTTCAAATTTTAAGCAGTGCAATTATGCAGTGTGAGAGCCTAGCAGATTTAAATATAAGCCTAATAACCAAATTTATGCAAGATTTGGATATTAAAACGCCGATTTACAAATCCAGCCAGCTATCTCAAAGTAACGCAAAAAGAGAGGAGCTACTACTTAGAATTTGCCAAGATTTAAAAGCAGCTTCATACCTGTCATCACAAGGATCTAAAAGCTACTTACAAACCAAGCACTCAATGGACATTTTCGCAAATAGTAAAATCGATATAGAGTATCTAAATTTCACCCACCCAGCATATAATCAAAAAGGTAAAAATTTCATACCATATTTAGGTATTATTGACTTTTTGTTTAATGAAACCAACCCAAAAGAGAGCTTTAATAAAATAATCTTAGAGCAAAATTCAAATAATATGGGGGGGGGTAGAGCCAATCTACCTAATCCTAGTGTGATTAAAGCTCAAAACCGCATACCAATCTTGCTAGATAAATTTAATTTTATTAATTACTAAATTTTACATATTTTTAACCAAAATAACATAGAAATTTTACAAGCTAATTTTATAATTCCATCACAATTTATTAATGGAGTTTTAAATGCAAAGAAGAGATTTTTTACAAGCAACTTGCGGTGCGCTAGCTTATGCTGGGATATTTATGCCTAGTGGTATTAGTGCTAATGTAAATAAGCCTTTAATTGGCTTTAAGCAAGTCCCACCTAGCACTCAAGATAAGGTAATCGTCCCAGATGGATATGAGGTTAGAAAGCTCATTAGTTGGGCAGATCCGCTATTTAGCAAGGCAACGCCATTTGATGAAAATAAGATAATCGATAAAAACGCAGTTGAAAATGCCAAGCTAACTTTTGGGGATAATACAGATGGTATGACGTGGTTTGATATAGATGAAAATCGTGCGATTTTAGCTGTGAATAATGAGTATATAAATCCAGAAATAATGTTTAATCATCAAGGTAAAAATATGAGCTTAGATGATGTTTACTACGAGCAAAACTCAATGGGTGTGAGTATATTTGAGATAGCTAAAAACCAAGATGGGTTTTTTAGCGTTGTGCTAGACTCACCATATAATCGCAAAATCACAGCTGGGACACCTATAGATATACAAGGTCCGGCTAGAGGTCATAAGCTATTAAAAACAAGAGCCGATAAGAGTGGAGTAAGGGTGCTTGGAACGATTAATAACTGTGCTAGTGGCAAGACTCCTTGGGGGACATATCTTACTTGTGAGGAGAATTTTGATGATTTCTTTGGCTCAAGCGATGAGAATTACGCATTTAATCCATCGCAAAAACGCTACGGGCTTAGTATCAAAGGCGAGAATTATGAGTGGAAATTAGATGAGAGATTTGATATAGCTAAAAACGAAAATGAGCCAAATCGCTTTGGCTGGGTAGTAGAAATCGACCCATATAATCCAAATTCCACACCGATCAAACGCACCGCCTTAGGGAGATTGAAGCACGAAAATGCTGAAGTAGTAATAGCCAAAGATGGTAAAATCGTGGTATATATGGGAGATGATGAGGCTAATGAGTTTATATATAAATTTGTTAGCAAGGCTAAATACAACCCAAATAAGCCAAATAGAGATATTCTAAACGAAGGCACCCTATACGCAGCTAAATTTATAGATACAAAGGATTTTGAAGGGGTAGGAGAGTGGGTAGCCTTAGAGTATGGCAAAAATGGTTTAGATGAGACAAATGGCTTTTATAATCAAGGAGATGTATTAATCCATGCTAGATTGGCTGCTAGTGTAGTTGGTGCTACGCCTATGGATAGACCAGAGTGGATAGCTGCTGATCCTAATGGTAAATATATCTACGCTACACTTACTAATAACACCAAACGCACCCAAACAAACGCATCAAACCCAAGAAATAAAAATATCTACGGCCATATCATCAGATGGCACCCTAAAGGTGATCACACAAGCACAAGCTTTAGATGGGATATATTTTTACTTGCTGGAAATCCGCTAAAATATCCAAATGATTTAAGAAAAGGAACGAGTAATATAAATGTAGAAAATATGTTTAATAGCCCAGATGGATTGAAATTTGATAAATTTGGCAGACTTTGGATACAAACTGATGGTAAATACTCTAATAAAGATGATTACGAAGGGATGGGAAATAACCAAATGCTATGTGCTGATCCTATCACAGCGCAAGTAAGAAGATTTCTAACTGGTCCAATCGCTTGTGAGATTACTGGCATTGCTTTTAATCTTGATTATACAACTATGTTTGTAGGTATCCAGCACCCAGGAGAAAATCTAGCAAATAGCCACTACCCAAATGGCAAAAGCTCCACTCCACGCAGCACAATAGTCCAAATACGCAAAAAAGATGGCGGAGTAATCGGCTCATAGATAATATTTAATTTTAAAGACTAGCTTTGCTCTAGCGAAGTTAAACCATAATTTCATCCGCATTTGTCGGATGGATAACTTTAGGTGGGTCAAGGGAGCGTAGCTCCTTGTCGCAAACGGCGACTTGTTGCCGTGCGAAGTTAAAATAATTTTAAGGGGGAAGGGCAAGGTAGCTTCGCTTTTATGTTTCGTAGTGCCATCAAACGATAGTTAGTATCGTTTGACTATTGCACCACTCAACTGCCAAAAAGCGTCCCCCTTCCCACTTAAAAATAAAAAGAATTTCTTTGCGATAAACTTTTTTAAATTTTCTTTTCTTTAAGGGATAGGGGAAACTATAATTTGAAAGCCAAAACAGTTTCCCCTATCCCTTAAGATCCCAACCCCTTCCCAGTTTGGCATTTTTATTTTATAAAAAGCTAAAAGTGCCTACTCCGTAGGGTTACCCTATTAAAATCTGAGCGAAAGCTCAGCAACATTAGAAGGCTTTTTCAAGGGGTTAGGGGTTGTTAAGGGGGAAGGGCAAGGTAGCTTCGCTCTTATGTTTCGTAGTGCCGTCAAACGATAGTTAGTATCGTTTGACTATAGCACTACTCATCTGCCAAAAAGCGTTCCCCTTCCCACTTAAAAATAAAATTAATATAGATTGTTTTATTTTTTAAGACTAGATTAGGCTTAGAATAAAAATCAAAAAAATATTTAAAATTCCAAATTTTTTTAAATTCTTTTCTTTAAGGGACAGGGGAAACCCATTTTTACCTACTTTTAACGCACAAAATTTTCGCAACAAAAAACTCGAAGGAGTTTTTGGCGAAAATTTGGAATAAAAACCAAAGTCCGTGCTAAAGTAGCAAATACTAAAGTCCCCATAAATGGGGTACCCCACTTGTGGGGCTTTAGGTGGGTCAAGGGTTACATTCCAAATTTTCGCCGTAAAACAACCATTTAGGTTATTTTGCTTTTGCGAAAATTTTGTCGCAAAGGTCGGTTTTACAGAAACCACCCCTTCGGGGTCGCATTCGCTGGTTTTGCTGACCTGCGAAGTTAAAAATAATTTCCCCTATCCCTTAAGATCCCAACCCCTTCCCAGTTTGGCATTTTTATTTTATAAATTTGTCGTGAAGTTAAAATAGGGTTACCCTGCGAAGTAGGGACTTTCTCAAAGAGAGTGCAAAGCACAAGAGGTGGGTCAAGGGAGCGTAGCTCCTTGCCCTTAAGCTGGGCTTAGCTCGTGCGGCGAAGTTAAACCATAATTTCATCCGCATTTGTCGGATAGATAACTTTAGTGCGTTTCCAAAGTGCTAAACTTTGGTCGCAAAGTGGGGCTTTGCTCCACTGCGAAGTTAAAAATAGTATTGAGCGATGATTTTATTAGCATAGCTATCTTTTATAATAGAAAATTCTCCATTTTGCTTAAATGCTACTAATTTGGCATTTGATAGGGTTTGCTCTTTGTCATCTAGAATTTCACTGCTATTATCATAAAAATAGATTTTATCACATACCCCAAGTATCTCTTTTAGGTTATCAAAACTTTGTCCAAATCTCCTTTCTAAAGTTGTATTATCGATATTATGTCCGCCTTTGCTTACTCTGATTGCTACTCTTTTTTTAGATATTTCAACGCTTTTTAAACCTATATAAAAAAGTGTGATATTATAACCTTTGTTTTTGGCTAATTTTATAAATTTGACAATTCCTTTTCCACTAAGTGTAGTCTCAAGATTAAAACTAGCACCGCTATTTAAAAATTTATTTCTCATAGCAATAGCCAATTTACCTGCTTTATTTTGTATATATGGGCTTTCGTAATTGCCTAATTCTTTTGCTAACTCATCGCTATTTACCCTATAGCCATAAAAATCATTTTTTAAAAGTTGATTAATATAAAATGTGCTTTTGCCACTTCCATTCACTCCAGCAAAAATATATAGTTGTTTAGTATTGTTTATATTATCCATATAGTAAAACCTTTTATATCAAGCTTTTGCGTTTTATTATATTCTTATTTTACATAATTTAATCTTTAAAGATTAAAAAAGGAAAAAAGTTTATTTGATATTTAAATTTTCTAAAAATTTAAAAAATCTTATTATAAAATCCGTGGCGTAAGCCACCCCTTGAAAGGCTTTTGCAA
>NZ_JANQCT010000016.1:0-26249 GCF_024723495.1 Campylobacter sp. RM19073
AATTAGATTTTATGCTAGGAATATTAATAATATCACCAACTGGTATCTACACATTCATCATTTGTTTGATTTTTTTTGAGTGGATATTTTACGTATGAGCGACAAGTTTTATTTAAATTTTTATGTTTTATCATTTTAAAATCTACTATATAAGTCTTTTTTCTATAACTTAATATTGTCGATGCGAATTAATTCTAGTTATTGTAAAGTCTACGGTGTTCTGTAGGCTAATTTTTCTTGCAAATCATTAAATTTATCTTTATCATTGAACGAGAATGCTTAAAAATTCTCGCGTTTTTATCGCTAATATCTAACCTTATAAGCTCTTTACATATAATGTTAAGCATATCAATTTTGAGATTGCTTGTTTTTGTTTTGATGAATTTACAATACATACGCAAGAAAGTGTTTTATTAATGTGAATTTGTTTTTTAATCGAAATTGTCAAATGTAATAGCTAAAATATTAACAGCCCTAGCCAAGAAAACAACAATCAAAAATAAGTGAAGCTATCCATTATCTGTATTTTTATAAGCTCTAGAATCTATTCAAGGCTAAACGGCGTAAATTTTTTATTCTCGCTAGTATTGTATTGATGCTTAAATTTGGTGTACAAAACAGATTTTTTGAAATTAAATCATTACATAATGTATAGAGAAATAGTATCAAAAAAGAAATAATAGCCATTAATAGAACTATCTTTTAAGTTCTTATACTTGCAAAACCGTACAAACTAAACATTATGATATCTTTGAAAATTAGGCAGATAATAAATATATTAATACTCTAAAAAATCACTTACAGCATTGCTCATGATATATTATAAAGCTTAATAGTTTTACTTTTTAAAAACGACTTTTGTAAGTAATTTATCAATTACTCTAGCAAAACTAAATTTGCTATTATTTTTTACAGATTTTAAGTTTTATTCCTTCTTTTTAATTGGCGATCGATATGATTATTCTCAAGATCATAATAATTACGCCTAGCTTGTTCAAGTTTAGTTTTAGGGTCAATAAATCTACCGTAATTTTTACACATAAATCAAATGCAAGAGCTGACTTTTTAAGACCAGTATGGCGACGAATTCACTCGTTATCTTTTTGATGGTTGGTATAAAATCTGCTTTTTGAATATATTTCTATTTTTAGGTAAATTTTCATGGTTATATTTCAACAAAAAATCTCAATAAGTAAATTTGACACATGTAAATATTAAATCATTTAATATAAATCAATATTTTATTATTTTAAGTTTTGAAAATAAGATATAAATAATCTATGAAGCTTAAAGTAAATGATTAAGAGGATTATAAAACTAATAATGGTTTAAAAATAATCCAAATTTGGACTAAGTATTACAAAATATTCCGACTGCTTACTTAATAACATGAAAATACATAAAATATAAAAAAGGAAGGAATTATATTAATTAAAATTATATTTTTTAAATATATAAAATTTAGATTTTAAGTTAAATTTAAAAAATAAATTTTTAGATTTAGAGGGTTTTTATTTTTTTATTTGATGGAATTAGTTTATTTAAAGATTTTAAAATGGATTAGAGCTATGTAAAAGAAAAAATAATAAAGAAGACACTGGTCTTACGAGCTAAAATTGATTATATATTATATTAAAAGACAATTGTAAGCGTTTTATACTTTTTAAATAATTTATAAATATATTTTATTTTTATATATCACTTTTTAAAAGTTTTTTGAATTTTATAAACGATAAAATGTTCTAAAGTGTTTGTCTTAAATTAACGCTATGAATTTTAAATTAATATTGGGATTAGAAGATGAGTAACAAATTAATATAAGAGAAACTTAATAATTTAAAATCAAAAGAATATAAAAAAACATAAAAGAGTTAAAAAATGAAAATTTAAAGAAAAGCAACATTAACGAAAAAAAGAAAAAAAGAGAAAGAAAGCAACTTAGCCGATCAAAACGATTGAAACAAACGAGCCGATTGGTTTAAACTTCAATATGAAAAAGAGTTAGAATAGCTAAAAGATGAGCAATCACGACTCGAGATAAATTTTTACAAATCAATCAATAATTTAATGAATAGTGATGGAATTAATAGTGTCTCACATCACTTTAATAGATTGATATAAGCTTAGAAATTATAATACTACAGGGACAATAACGAAAGCTAAGCCAAAGATTACAAATGCAAAGAAAAACTTGAACTTACTTTAGATAGTCTAAATTTTTAGAGAAGCTGTGATTGATTTAGTTAAAGAAGTATATACGCAACGCAAAGAGATACAACATGTAAGCTATACAAAGTTAAAAACCACATAAGAAAAGAAAATTAAAAACAGACTAGATGTAAATAGGTATGAAAAATTAAGCAAAATGATGAGCGATATTGAAAAATATACGCCAAATTTTAAACATGCATATCCTAAATTTTATTAAAAAATTAGCAAAATACTAGATGAAATAAAAAACAAATTCTAAATAAAAATCAAGACCAAGGCAGAGAAATATAAATTAAAAGGAATAACTTCAATTATTAAATTTATTACTAGCCCAAAAGCGTAGCGTCGTAAAAAGCTTTAGATAAATTTGACAGAGTAGATAATTTGCATATTCAAGAATATTTAAGTGGTTTTAGCGATCAAAGAGATATATAAAACATTAAATGGAGTTTTATAAATTTTTTAACTAAACATAATCCACAAATTACTATTAAACATAGAAAAAATAGCTAAAAAATTAAGCAAATTTATAGATAACAAGACATAGGAGCTAGTTTTATAAAGAACGAATATACTGTTAAAACAAAGATGATAAAAAACTGCTATTTAAATAAACATTGCTATTGCGATATTTTTAACTAGCGCAAACGTTAGTGGTATACCAACAATATACATTGTTATAATATCTTAACAAGTAGAATGGTTTAAGTTATTAGCAAATATTAAAAGATTATGTTGAGCAGATCAAATAATATGAGTAAAGGGTGTGACGAACATGAAAAACAGATGCAATTTAAAGCATAAAGACTGAAAATCTTTTTAGCTATTTTCTTGTATTTAAAATGAGATTAATTAAAATATAAAAACTTTTTATCATCATTTTAAATGTAATTTAATTGCTATTATTATATAATACATTTTACTTGACATTTGGAGTTTTTATAATGTTTCAATTAAAATTCAGCCCCGCTACAATTAAGCATTTAGGTCTAAGCATGTATAGTACTTTACCGCCAGTTCTATCAGAATTGATTACAAATTCTTATGATGCGGATGCCACAGAAGTCAAGATTTCAATGAGTCAAAATACTAGAGAAAAAACAATAGAAATCTTTGACAATGGTTGTGGTATGAGTATGGATGAGTTAAATAACAATTTTTTGCAAATTGGTAGAAATCGCAGAGAAACCGATAATGAAAAAGTAACTCAAAAATATAAAAGAAAAGTTACTGGCAAAAAAGGTATAGGCAAACTTTCTATGTTTGGCATTTGCAAAGAGGTGGAAGTAGAAAGTTGTAAAGATGGCAAAATAAACAGCTTTGTTATTAATTATGATGAATTAATGAGCAAGAGTGCTGATGAGTTATTAGAGTTGCCACCAAAAAAAGATAATGTAGAAACAAAAGAGAATAGTTATACAAAGATAATATTAAGACAGCTTACTAGAAAAACATCAATTAATATTCAAAATCTATCTGATTCTATATTATCTAGACTAAATTTATTTGATGATAATTTTATATGTAAAATCATTGGACAAGATCAAGAAGAAGTTTTGGATGCTGACGCAAGAAAAAAAATGTTATTAAAAGATATGCAATTTGAATGGCATATTCCAAATGATTTAAAAACTTTAAAAATAGATCAAAATATAATAGACTTTATAAGAGAAAAGAATATAAATGGTAGTATAATAACAACAAATAATACACTTAGCGACGATATAAAAGGTATAGCATTGTATGCAAGAGGCAAGTTGGCAAATAATAGGGAATTTTACAATGTTAAGTTAAGTAATTCACATGCTTTTTCATATATGAGTGGCGATATTAATGTAGATTATTTAGACGATAGTATTGAAGATGACAATATCTCTACTGCTAGAAATTCTCTTATTTGGGAAAATGATGATTTGGTAGAATTGCGAGAGGTATTATCCGAAATAATAAAAAAGATTGGTGCCGATTGGAGAGAGAAAAGACGAGAAGCAAAAGAAAAAATACTCAGAGAAAAACATCAAATTGATACTGCTTGGTATGAAAGAAAATTTAATAGTCAAGAAGATAAGATTTTGGCTAAAAAAATTACAGATATTGTGATATCATCAGATTTGGAAGAAGGTAGAATCAAAAGCTTATTGGAATATGTAAAAGGTGCTTTTGAATTTGATATTTTTAGAAAATATGCAAGTGAAATAAGTGGAAATGAAAATACTGATGCCATCATTAAACTAATGCAAGATTGGCAAATTATTGAAGCAAAAGAATATTATAGATTGGCAATAGGTAGAATAGAAACAATAAACAAATTTAAAGAAATGATAAAAGCAGACACCAAGGAAGTTGGAAAAGTGGATTCTATGCATGGTTTCTTAAATCAATTTCCATGGATACTAGAGCCTAGGCTTTCTAGCTTTGAAGATGAACAGGGATATAGACAAATTTTAATAAAACATTTTTGTGACTCAGCACTAGAAAATATTCAAGACCGTAGACTTGATTTCTTGTGTAAAGGTTTTGGTGATACTTTGTATGTTTTAGAAATAAAAAGAAGCCAAAAAATTATAGGAATAGAAGAATTAAAGCAAATGCAAGAATATTATGAATTTATAAAAGCCCACATAAATGAAAATAATTCAGATAGAAGTAAATATAGAAAAGTTAAAGCATATATAATAGGAAAAAAACTAAAAAACGATAGTATGGTAAGAACAAGACTAGAAACGCTTGAAAAAAGCGATATGTTTTTTATGAGTTATGAGGATATGTTGAGTCAAGCAGAACAATATCATAGGGACTTTATTAACACTTACGAAAAAACATATAATTTAACCAGCATAAATATTTCTAATCAAGAGAGTTAATAAAAATTTCTCCAATAGCTTTTGATAAATTAACTGGAACGGCATTACCTATTTGTCTAGCTATTTGGTAGTCTGTTCCAAAAAACATATAATCTTCTGGGAAAGATTGAATTAATGCACCCTCTCTTAAAGATAAAGCCCTGTCTTGCTCTGGATGTCCAAATCTACCACTATAATATTGATTAAATTTTGTTGTTATTGTCGAACTCGGTTTATCCCATGATAATCTTCCGTAGTTGTCTTTAAACACATTTTTTTTTGCATGACTTTTTGCCCTTAAAGAATCATGCCACCCAGCTCTTGTTCCACCATTGTGCCTAGTAGCTTGTATTCTTTTTAAATTTATATCATTTAGCCTTAAAGACCTGTGTAAATAATCTATTGCTGATGGGGTTTCGTGGGTTATTGGTTCTAGATTATATATAACATCTTTTAAAGTAATTTCTTTAGTTTTTTTTATTTTTAAAAAAGATAGTTTATTATTTTTTAGTCTTGTTGCTATTAAAAAAAGCCTTTTTCTGTTTTGTGCCACACCATAATCTTTAGCATTTAAAATTTTATATTCGTATTTATAATTATTAGTTGAAAGCATATTAATAAATTTTGAAAAATATTCATTTTTCTCCGTTAGCCCACTTACATTTTCCATTAAAACAAAGTGAGGTTTAACTCCTTTTATGATTCTAGCAAACTCATCTAATAAGGTTTTTCTATGATCATCAATCTTTTTTCTAGTATTTATGCTACTATATGGCTGACAAGGAGCACAACCAGTTATCATTGTGTATTCATTTTTTAACACATATTCCTTAAAAATTTGTTTGATTTCTTTTGCTTTTATATCAATAATGCTTTTGTTTATAAAAAGTGCATGTGTATTTTTTTGATATGTATTTTTACATGTCTTATCATAATCAACTCCAGCAAAAACATCAATACCAGCTAACTGCAAGCCTTTTGTCATACCTCCAGCACCACAAAAAAAATCAATCGCTTTTATTTTCTTTAGCATTGCAATAACCTTTTTAAATATAAGTGATAATTATACCACCTTCACCATAAATTTTATATCAATCATATAACTTGTAATGATTAGATTATGCGATATGATATTTGAATTAATTTTGCATTTTATACTAATGAATAACTAGAAAAATTTAAAAAATTATGGAGTTTTTATTTAGATTAATTTTTTATTTTAATTTAATAATATTTCCAATTTTTGTAGTTTTAGTTATTATAATTTTCATAGTAAAGGGTTGGAGATTATTTAGATGATGAATACATATGTTCAAGATATTTTAACACAAATTAAAACTTCAATTATATATGATAATGCTTATGATAAAATGATAGAATCAAAAATATATGCTGATAGTAGATTAAAAATTTTATTATAATTTTGTTATGCGGATTATGCAATTTGTATTCATCGTAGTTATGCTACTTTATGTAATTGTTATAAAGGTTTATTAGATTTGCCCTATACGAGCAAGAATGCAATTTTATAGCTTTTAGATAAACTTTTTATTTTATATTGTTTAAATTTTTAATTTAAGATTATATTTTATTATAATGAATTATAAAAAATAAATTAAAACAAAAGAGGTTAAAATATAGAGTTTTTAGCCATCGCAATTGATTTAATAAAAATAAAAGAAAAAGTATCATACAATTTTTCAAAAATTAAACCTATAATGTCATGTAAGAAAATTAAAGAAGCATATATAGACTTATCGTTTTCACCGCTTATTGGGTTATATAAATATTAGTAATAGCAACTCATCATATTTTAGTAACTTACTTAATAGGATCAATTTTTAGATAATTTGTATAAAATGATCTACAATTTAGATTTTATTTTTAATTACTTGAGAGCAAATGTTAATATATTAAATTTAACAAAATATTATAATTATATAATAAGATTAGATTTTTACAACATTTTAAAATTTGTTATTTATAGATAGCAAGATTAATAATAAAAGAAATAAAGCTGTATAAAATTGTAAAAAAGTATTTGTTATTTAATGGATAATATTTGAATTTTGATTTTTTAGTAATCGATTATTAAAAAATAAATTTTTAATTATATAAAATCACTCACAACATAGGCAACAAAAATTAATCAATATAATTCTTGATATTTTATATATTGTCTAATTAAAACTATTTATTGCTATATTTAATAGGAGTTTTAAAATTGTTTATCTTTAAGTAAGTGTAGTTAGAGTGGTTATTTTTAGTGGTATTAATATTTTAGGATATAAAGAGAAGTTATTTTATAAGAGTTGATTTAGAAAAAACAGTATTAAATAATTGATAAATATAGCCTTATAGGATTATTACGTATATTAGTAACTATTTTAGTTATAATTTGATAGTATTGTAAGAGATAAAAAACTATTACAATATATTTTTAAAGTGTATAGTTTTAGTGGCTTGATGATCTCTAAGAACCGTTATATTATTTATATAGTGTATGCTTAAAGACTTTTAGTTTTGAGGTATGATTTGTTATGTTGATTGAGTATAATAATACCAAATTTACAATAAGTATTTTAAATCAAATCTCGCAACATAAAATATATACTCCTTGAGTATACAAACTATACTTAAATAATTATTTAATATAGGATTTACATATAGTGTTTAACTAAAATATTAATAAATTTAGATAGAATTTATGAAAATTAAAAAGGATTAAAATGCATTGGCAAGATACGCAAATAGCGGTTGTGGAGTATGATGGTAGATTTTTTGCTTTGAATGGTTGGAATGATGAGTGCTTTGATAGGTGTTGGGAGTGCTCTAGCAATGATGGTAAGAGATTTGATAGCATTGTAGGCGATAAGACATATAAAATTTGGAATGATGAAAATGGGGTAAGGTTAGAGGCAAATTGCTTTGAAGCAAAAGAGGGCATTGAGTATATGTATAAGGTCTTAGTGCCATACTCTGGAGCGGCAAATAGCCTAAATGGCGAGATTTTGCGTGCGGTTTTGTCTATTGATAATTGCGAAGCTAGAATGAGTGGAGCTATCAAATTTTTACAATCCCATATCGATGATGAATATACCCTAAAGCTTTTAAATCATATCAAAGATGGCGATAGAGTTAAATTCAGTGAGTTTAAAAGTAGGGTTGAAAGCGATATTTATGCTAAATTTCTAGCAAATGAATTTATAGATAATTTTGAGGATTTTGAGGATTTGGCAGATTAATTCTGCCAACTCTAAGACCAAGGCAAACTATTTTCTAACTCATTTAGGTCGCTTTGATATTTTGATTTTAGCGAGTTTATATAGTTCTGATTTTTACTCATTAGATCAGCCATTTGCAATTTAAGAGAGTTAATAAATTTAGTAATAAATGTCGCATTACCGCTAAATTCACTCTCAAATTCATAATAGCTAAGCTCATTTAAAATTCTCTCATTTATCTCACTTAATCTTGGATAATACAAGCTAAAAGCAACGGGGTCAGACTCATAGTCTTGGCTGCTTTTTTCGCACTTTTGAGCTATGAAATTCACGCTTAGTCTAATTGCGTTTTGGTAGTTAGCGCTAACTTTTATAAAAACTCTTTCAAAAAATAGCCCTAAATTCGCAAATTTAGCCAAAAATAGCGTCTCAATATGGCTTAAAAATAGAGAATAGACTTCGCTTGAGAATTTACGAATATCGGCAAAAAGTAGATCAGAGTGGAGTGGGTCTGATTTTCTAATGCTCTCATATTTGGCTTTATAGCGAAGTGTAAGCTCTTTTAACTCATCAAAGATTGATTGTAAATCGGCTAAAATTTCATTTTCAAATTCGCTTAAATCTCGTTTAAATTTCTTAAATATCTTAGCGAATTTATCATCATTATAGATGAGTTTGCCTAAGATTTCATCTCTATCTAGAGAGACTCTTTCATACTCTATCTTTTCAAAGCTATTTTTGCTTAAAAATCCGCTTTTTTCTTTGTAATAAGCTGATTTTTCATTTTTTAAAGCACTATTAATTTCGTTTGCTATTAAGGCTGCATTTTGCTTGATTGCTTCAAAAAATATCTCAAATTTGGCATTATAACTATCATTTAACTCGCTGAATTTAAGATTTGTTCTATCTTGAAATTTAGTAAAAATATCTGAAATTTCATCTAAAATATTTATAAAGCTTAAATTTTGATTTTGCGATGAGATTAATATATCTTTACAAGCGGATTTTATAAAATTCTCTTTTGTATTAGCAATTTTATCTAAAAATTCAAATACCGCCTCAAAGCCACTATCACTTCTATTTTCTCTTTGCATTTTAGCTGAGATGGCTACCACTTGGCTAAAATGCTTGCTATATGTGGTGTTGGCGTGGGTTAAAACCCTATCTATCTCCTCGCCATTTAATTTATCTTTTTGGTTTAATAGGGCAATTGCGTTTTGCTTAATGCTATTTGGAATAAGATTTAGCTCATCAAGTTCGCTCTTTCTAGCGGCGTTGTCAATTAGGCTAATCCAGATGAGTGCCACAGCTTCATTTAGTATCATTTTTGTTTCATTAGTATCAGCGTCGCTTCTAGAGTTTAGCCCTGGAGTATCGATGAAACTAATCTTTTTAAGTAGTTCATTTGGAGCGTAGATTGTGAGATTTTTGACATCTTTTAAGGCGTGGCGTTGATCTACAAAGGCGCTAAGCTCATCAATATTTTTATACTCATCTCTTCCATCGTTGTGAAGGATTTTTAGCATATAATTTGGTGCGTATTTGATGAATGTGGGCTTAGCCGTTACTGGCACAACTCCAGTAGGCAAAATATCTAATCCCAAAAGTGCATTTAAAAAGCTAGATTTCCCACTGCTAAACTGCCCGACAATGGCTACAAGTGGTGGCTCGTGGCTTAGTAGGCTAAGGAAATTTAATCTATCGATTAGCTCCTTGCTTGGGTGGAATTTAGGCTCACTAATAAGAGCGCAAAATCTTTCAAATTCTCCTAAAAATCCATCATCAAAGCTGATTTGATATACTCTTTGATACTCTTTTATAAACTCTTTTAGCATAGTTCTATCCTATTTTTAATCTCTTGGCATTGTGCTATTTTGCTATCAATATTAGCTATTAATCTCTCTTTATCCTTGATATTATCAAAATTTGATTTGGCTATTGTATTTATTTGCGCTTCTTTGGTTTTTAGATGCTCTTGTATGGAGTTTAGCTCTGATTTTATGCTGGTTATAAACTCATTTGTACAAGAAAGAGCTAGAGTGCTAAGCTTATTGGTTAAATTTAAATTTATTATAAAATCATCAAAAATTGTAGTCAAATTCGCCCCTAATAACTCTATATTTTTCTGATTTTTTATAGCCTTATTGACATCGCTATTTAGGATTTCGTAGTTGATTTTGGGTAGATGCTCATCTATATAAGCTCTAATATCTGGCAAGGTTAAATTCGCATTTTTTGCCCCTAGCTTTAACTCTAAAATTTTACTAGCTGAGTCGATATCTTTGCTAATTTGCTGCTTAAAATCTCTGAAAAAATCTATAAAAGAGTCATTAAATCCACTCTCTATAATCACCCCAAGTCTCATAATATCAAGCTTGATTTTTTTATCAGTGGCGTATTTTACATCGCTGATTACTCTATCTTTGATTTTAGCGCTTATGGATTTTAGGGTTGCGTTGCTATTTTCATTATCATAATTCAATCTTTTAAGCAGATTTTCAAGTTCGCTATTTATGCTATTTGCGGCATTGCTTATCTCATCTATCTCATTTTGGAGTGATTTAGCAAGCTCTTTAGCTGTGGCGGTATCTGATGTTAGGGCTGTTTTTTGTGCTTTTAGGTCATCAGATATTAATTGCGTGATATTTAAAAGCTCTTTTTTATAGTTGTCTATAATTAGTGTTGCTTTTTTAGAATTTGAGCCAAAAAAGCTCTCATAAAGATAGTTTCTTAGCTCATCAATTCCGATATTTTTAATTGCTGAAATGGTAAAAAATTTGGTCTCATCAGCTAAACTCTCATCAAATCCGCACTCACTAAGCTCGGTTTTAATACTATTTTTTGTGTAGTTTAGCACCTCTTTTATATCATTTTGACTAAGCTTATCAATGTGCGTAAGAGCGATTATAAGTCCGCCACTTTTGCCATTTTTTAAGGTATTTACGATAAATGCCATATCTTTTTTAGTAGCACTTTGACTAGCATTCATCAGATGAAGTGTAAAGTCGCTTTGGCTCATATAATTTGCCGTTAAAATCTCACGCAATACCACAGCATCATCAAGCCCTGGAGTATCTACTATATCAATGCCATCTTTTAAAATATCTAGCTTAATACCTAAAATCACCTCTTTTACCATTTTGCTAATCTCATTAGCAGCAGTTGTGTATAATTTTAGCTCACTTATTGGGACTACTTTATCTTTCATCTCTTTTGGCTCTAAATTCATCGATTTTAGCTCTTCAGGCGACCAGAAGCAGACTTTGGCAAATTCATCTTCGCTATAGGTTAGAATGCTTAAATTCGCTGTTTCTGGGATATTTGAAGCACCCAAAATATTTTGATTCATCAGTGCGTTTAAAGTGCTACTTTTTCCAGCATTTATCACCCCAGTAACTGCTATTTTAAATTTAGAGTTATTAGCACTATCGTAGGCGTTAATCAGTCTTTGGCTAACTTCTTTAAATTCAAATTCGCTTAAAATTTGATGAATTTCATTTAGCGTGTGGAGATTTTTATGAAATGGCTGAGCTTTGGCGCTATCTACTTTAGTAAAATCAAGCTCAAGGCTATTTATAAACTCACTTATCAAAGAGTAGCCAGCAAAATCTATAATATCATTTTTAGCTATCTCATTTAATCCATTTAAAACCCCGTTTATATCTATTTGCAAGGCCTTTATAGCGTTTATTATGCCAATTTGACTAAGCTGGACGCTATACTCATTTAGACTTAAATTCGCCCTTGCAAAAATCCCTTTTAAACTCTCTAATCTAATTAGCCTATCATAATTTCTTGGTGTGATACAAAGGATTATCGCCGCTTCATCACTACTGAATTTACTTATATGATTTTCATCGACATATAGGGTTTTAATCCCCCAAATTTGCTCTAATATCTTAATCATTTTCTACCTTTTACTCTTAATATTAATGAAACCAAACCCAAAATCAAAGCTATGCTAAATATAATGATTGAAATTTGTGCCATATTAATTAGCTTTAAAGGCGGTATGAGATACCAGCCATCTTGATATAGCTCTATGAAATATGCTTGAATTGGGTCAAATTTAACATCAAGCGGCACTACTGGCATATCTAGTCCGCACTGACCTGTGGCTTTAAATATAGATGGCAAAATCTCATCCCACGCTATATTTAGCTCAAATATTGGCTTATCAAGGCAGCCTTTTACGCCAAATGGATTGGAGCTTAATATTGCTTTATGGATTGCATTTAGCTTTAAAGCCTCTAAAATTCCGCAAATTATGCCATATATAAATAGCAAAAAACCAGCCATAAATATCCAAATTTGCCTATAAAATATCAATATTAATATAGAAGCAAATCCCGAAATTATCATATAATACCTTATATACACGCATTGAACGCAAGGACGCATATAAAGGTAATTTTGTAAAATAAAATGCGCCACCGCTACACAAAAAAGCGTAAAAAAACCATTATAAAGCCATAATTTTCTGCCACTCATAATATACCCTTGGGTTGTTTTGGCTCTATTATAACCAAAACTTGCTATAATTTTGTAAATTTAAAAGGCTAGGGCGATTTGGATACCATAAAATATTTGCAATTTTATTTTGTTTTTGATAGGGTTGTAAGTGGATATGATGATATTTTTGTAGCTATTGAGTCTGAAATTTTAGCTAAATATCAGAGTTTAAAAGGCGAGTTTTACTTTGAATATGATGAGGCTAAAAGATTTTTAATGCGTCTTTCTAAGGGTGATAGAAAGAGATTTGTAGCTAGTAAATATCTATCTAGGTCGCTAAGTAGTGCTATAATAAATGAGCTTTTAAATAAAAATTTTATCAAAATTGAGCAATCAAAAGAGATTAAACCGCCTAAAATTCGCCATCAAAAGCTAAAAAAGGAGCTTAGAAGGTATCAAATTCAAGATAAAATTCACTTCACAAAACGATTTTATAGATTTTGGTTTAGATTTATTGAGCCAAATTTAAAACTGATAGAAAATAATCAAAATGATATGGTTATGGAGGAGATTCGGCGTGAGTTTGATCACTATTGCTCGCTTGAGTTTGAGCTAGCTTGTATTGAGCTTTTATCTAAGAGTTTAAATATTCCAAAAGAGCAGATCTCAAGCTATTGGGATAGGGAAAATGAGATTGATATATATGCTAATTATGATGGATTTACCATCGTAGCTGAAGCAAAGTATAAAGAGAGAAAAGTGTGTAAAAATATCTTAAATTTACTAATTCAAAAGTGCGAAAAATCCAAAATAAATTGGGATAAAATAGCGTTATTTTCAAAATCAGGCTTTAGCAATGAGCTTTTAGGGCTTAGAGATGATAGGGTGATTTTGTTTGGGCTTGATGATTTTAAGGATTTATATGAATGAGAAAACCAAAAATATAGAAGATGGGTTAAAAAGTCTAATAGAGCAGACTTATTTAATAGAAAAAGAGTATAAAATTTTAGGTGAGTCATATGCGAATTTACAAAAATTTACCCAAGGGATTGTAGAGAGCCTAGGTGCGTCATTGTGGGCGATTAGCTCAAGTGGGGAAGTGGTGCTTAGTAATGATAAGGCTAAGCAGATTATGGGAATTTTAGATGAAATTAATATCCAAAAAAGCACACAAGAGATTGAATTTCAAAATAGAGTTTATGCCATTAAAATCACTAATAGTATGCAAAATCAAATAATCCTAGCTACTGATATAACTGATGAGAAAAGATCAGCTAGACTAGTTTCTATGGGAGCTGTAGCGGCACATTTATCGCATGAAATTCGCAATCCCATAGGCTCAATTTCTTTGCTAACTAGCACTCTTTTAAAGCGAATTGATGACAAAAATCGCCCATTAATTGAAGAGATCCAAAAAGCCATTTATAGGGTTGAGAGGATTATTAAAGCCACGCTTTTATTTACCAAAGGCGTGCATATAAATTCTAATAAATTTGATCTAAGCAAACTAGAGATTATATGCCGTGAAGCTATCAATCAATATGCTTTTAGCAAGGATATTGAGTTTAAATTTAGCGGATTTGATGGGGAGATATGTGGAGATATTAATCTGCTTGATTTGGTATTTACTAATTTTATATTTAATGCTATTGATGCCATTGAAGAGAGCGATGATGAGAGTGGGATTGTGAGCTTAGAGCATAAATTTGAAGATGGTTTGCATAATTTTTATATTAGTGATAGCGGGGTTAATTTGCCTAGTGGGGCGATATTTGAGCCATTTAAAACTACAAAATTAAAAGGCAATGGTCTTGGCCTAGCCCTAAGCTTAGAGATCATAAACGCTCATAAAGGCTCTGTATCAGTCCAAAATAGCCCTAAGCTTTTTACAATAACTCTGCCTTAAAATTATATTTTAAGTAAATTTAGTGTAAATTTAGCAAATTTAATTTACCAAAGGAATATTGATGATACAAACTTGCCTTTTCCCTGCTGCTGGGTATGGAACGAGATTTTTACCAGCGACTAAAAGCTTACCAAAAGAGATGCTCCCTATCCTTACTAAACCCTTAATTCACTATGGTGTAGATGAAGCTAGAGAGGCTGGTATGAGTAATATGGCGTTTGTTACGGGTCGTGGTAAGAGGGCTTTAGAAGATTACTTTGATATAAGTTATGAGTTAGAACATCAAATTTCAGGCACAAATAAAGAGTATATGCTAAATGACATTAGGCAGCTTATGGATCAATGCACATTTACCTTTACTCGCCAGATGCATATGAGAGGGCTAGGCGATGCTATTTATAGCGGAAAAAGGCTTGTTGGAGATGAGGCCTTTGGGGTGATTTTGGCTGATGATTTGTGTATTAATGAAGATGGCGAAAATGTGATGTCTCAAATGGTAAAAATATATGAGAAGTATCGTTGTAGTATCGTTGCTGTGATGGAAGTTTCTAAAGATAGCGTTAGCAGCTATGGAGTTGTCGATGGTAGATTTATAGAAGATGATCTAATAATGGTAAATGATATGATAGAAAAGCCAGACCCAAGCGATGCACCTACAAATTTGGCTATTATAGGTAGATATATTTTAACTCCAGATATTTTTGAGATTATAGAAAATACAAATCCAGGCAAAAATGGCGAAATTCAAATTACTGATGCACTTTTAAAACAGGCTCAAAATGGTATGGTTTTAGCATATAAATTCAAAGGTAGAAGATTTGATTGTGGTAGTGTAAGCGGATTTGTCGAAGCTACAAATTTCTTTTACGAGTATGAAAATGGTAGAAAATAGTCTTAAATTTCATAAGCAAAACATCAGCAGTATTAATAGCTACACAAGACGCATTAATGATGAGGTAAATGATGGCCAAATAGGCTATTATCACTTGCCAAGCTTTGAGATAGATGGATTAATAAATGCTATTTCATCTATTAAGAATATGGATTTTGATAGTGTTGTGCTTGTGGGCGTTGGCGGTAGCTCACTTGGCGTTAAGGCTCTTTATGATATGCTAAATTTAAAAAAAGAGCTTATATTTTTAGATAATCTTGATCCATTTAGCATAGAGCAAAAATCAGCTAAAATCAACCCACAAAAATCGATTTTTATAGTATCTAGCAAATCAGGCACAACGATAGAGACTATATCGATATATAAATATATATTGGATAAATTTGATATTAAAGATTATAGCAATTTTATATTTATAACAGACCCAAATAGTCCGCTTGAAAATTACGCTAAAAAGATAAATGCTACGATATTTAATATACCAAAAAATGTAGGCGGTAGATTTAGCGTTCTTTCTGCGATTGGATTAGTTCCGCTTGGGCTTTGTGGTGCTGATATTAAAGCCTTGCTTGATGGGGCTAATAGCGTAAAAGAGCAGTATTTGCAAAATGGCGATGATACAATTTTACAAAAAGCTTATCACTACGCAACCCATAAGAGTGCTAAGATAAATGTTTTATTTAGTTATAGCGATAGATTGACTAGTTTTAATGAGTGGTATATTCAGCTATGGGCTGAGAGCTTGGGCAAAAAGCGTGGATATAAAAGGGTTGGCCTAACTCCAGTTGGTCTAGTAGGTAGTAAAGACCAGCACTCATTTTTACAGCTTATAATGGAAGGCATAAAGGATAAAACCGTAACATTTATAACCATAAAAGACCATGGAAGCGATATAGTGGTGCCAAATTTAAATTTAGATTTTTTAAGCGGATGTGATTTTGTAAATTCTAAACCGATTAGCGATGTATTTAATGCTCAAGCTCACTCAACCATGCAAGCCCTAGCCAGCGAGCTAATAAGCATTGATGAGATAGCTTTAGATAGGATAGATGAGTGGCATTGCGGGTGGCTTATATATTATTATGAGTTGCTTACTAGTGCTATAGGGGTTATGTTTGGTATTAATACCTATGATCAACCAGGAGTTGAAATGGGTAAGAGAATACTTAAAAAGCTTTTAGATGATGGTGATTAATAGATTAAAATTTATACTAAATAATAAAAATTATTATTTATTTTATTATATTTTAAGTTTTAACTCTGTATAATTACACAACTTAAACATAAAGGATTTAAAATGAAAAAAGTAGTAGAGCAGTTAAACCAACTTCAAGCTGACGCACACAGCTTATTTGTTACATTTCATGATTATCACTGGAATGTAAAGGGATTGCAATTTTTCTCAATTCATGAATATACAGAAAAAGAGTATGATGAGTTGGCTGAGCTTTTTGATGAGATGGCTGAAAGAGCTATCCAAATAGGTGGCAAAGCTATTACTAAAGCTGATGAGCTACTAAAAGTTGCTAAAGCACCAAAAATTAGCAAAGATAGCTATACACCAATAGAAGTTATAGAAGCCTTAAAAGCTGCATTTGAGTATCTAGTAGTTGAGTTTAAAAAGCTTGAAGATGTAGCTCAAAAAGCTGATGATAATACAACTGTAGCAATAGCTCAAGAGAACTATGCCAAATTAGAAAAGAAAATTTGGATGCTTAATGCGACTTTAGCATAATTAGATAAAGCGGCTTAAAAACCGCTTTATCTAATTAATTACTTCTTAAATGCTTCAATCTCTATATTTAGTTTGATCTCATCACCAAGTGCTACTGTGCTAGACTCTGGAGCGAAGTTAAAATCACTTCTTTTAATCTTGCCTTCTAGGCTAAATCCTACTATCTCAGCACCTTGTCTATTTTTACTTACTCCACCAAATTCATAATCAAGCACTACTGGTCTAGTAACATCTCTTATTGTTAAATCGCCTTTAATTTTGCCTTGGCCATCTCCACTATTTTCAAAACTTTTCATTATAAATTTGATTTGTGGGAATTTAGCAGTATCAAAGAAATCAGCCTTTTTAAGGTGTGCGTCACGACCTTCATTATTTGTATTGATTGAATCTACTTCGATTGTAGCTGTAAGATTAGATGGAATTTTATTAGTAATATCAAGCTCACCATTAAATTTGCTAAATGTCCCTGTAACATTGCTTACTTGAAGGTGTTTGATTTTAAAAGCTGTGCTAGAATGAACAGCATCAACGCTATAAACGGCTGCATTTGCTACGCTAAAAAGTAGGCCTAGAGCCGCAACTGAAGTTAGAATTTGTTTTTTCATATTTTCTCCTTTTGAGTTTGTAAAATGATTATAATTATCTAAAAATAACATATCTTAAATAATTGAAAATTAATTAAAAACTTTGTTTAATTTATTATTTAAATATATAGCAAATTCATCTATTTTAATATCTCTTGGCACACTATCTCTTTGCTTTTTGCCCCATAATGATTCAGGAAAAAACTCATCATCTTCAAATCTAGCTTGAATATGTATATGAACTCTAGGCACATAGTTTGCAAAACTCGCCCAATTGATTTTTGTAGGGTTATAGAACTCTATCATAGCCTTTTCGCACTCTAAAGCAGCATCAAATAGCCTTTTTCTAGTATTCTCATCGCAGTGGCTAATCTCTTTAAAATTGCTTTTTGTAAAGATTTTTATCCACGGCAAGGCATTTGGCTCGATCTCTATATATATAAAATCATCGCTATAAATCATCATTTAACCTTTATAAAATTTATCAAATTATACCAAATTTATGGCTATTTTATAGGAGTTTTGATAATATGGCGCCATCAAAATAGTAAGGTTAAATATGAAAAGCTGTATAGTGGTCTATGATGGGGTAAATCTTTTAAATTTTGCTAGAATTTATGATATTTTTGCTAGGTGTGGGATTGAGTTTGTGGTGGTTGGATTTAGGGGCGATGCGACTGATGAGATGGGGATTAGCCTTCCTATGCATCTAAGCTGTGAGTCCTTATACGGATATGATATTGTAGCTATCCCAGGTGGCAAGGGTGCTGAGATTTGGGCTGATGATTCTATATTTTTAAGCTGGATGAAAAGTAGCCAAGAGTCAAAATATATAATCTCACTAGATAATGGCGATAAGATTTTAGATGGAGCAGAGCTAAATGGGTATAAATTTAGCTCAGATGAGGCGATTTTAGAGTGGATAAAGAGCAAAGTATAATATCAAATTTCGCTAATAAATTAAATGGCGATGATGGTGCGGTTATTGGTAATGTAGTTTATAGCAAGGATATGTTTGTTGAAGATATTCACTTTAAATCACACTGGCTTAGCCCAAGGCAGATAGGCATAAAAGCAATGATGGTAAATTTAAGCGACGCAGTAGCTATGAATGCCACGCCAAGATATGCACTTTTGGGTCTTGGATTGCCTAGGAATTTAAGTAGCAAATATATTAAAGAGCTAAGCAATGGTTTAAAAGAAGCAGCGTCGCAGTTTGATACGCAAATCATCGGCGGCGATACAATCTCAAGCGATAAATTAATCATTAGCTTAACCATAATCTCATATCTTAACGCTAAAAATCCATTAAGCAGATATGGGGCAAAAGTAGGGGATATAGTGTGCTATACTGGGGATTTAGGCAGTTCGCTAAAGGGGCTTAGGACGCTTTTAAATAATGGCAAGATAGGGGCTAATTCTCGTTTTGTAAGACCAAATTTGAGATTTGAGTTTATTAAACGCAGTGCTAAATGGCTAAGGGCTGGTATGGATATTAGCGATGGATTGGCTAGTGATTTGGCTAAAATTACGCAAAATAGGGGAGTTAAATTTAATAAAAAGTTATCTAAAATCGAATTTATCAGCGCAGAAGAGTATGAGATGCTTATAGCGGTGCCACCTAGAAATATAAAAAGGGTGTTAAATCAAGCCAAAATGTGTAGAGTAAAGCTAAATTTACTAGGTAAAATTATAAACGAAAGGGCAAAATTCCATGGAAAATTCAGCCATTTTTAAGCCATTACTTACAACAACGCATACTCCTATCAATGCGTATTTTAGTAAAAATTCAAGCGATTTTGTGGTGCGTGAAATCCCATTATATGAGTATAGCGGTAGCGGAGAGCACTTAATAGTGCAAATTCAAAAAAAGGGATTAAGCACATTTGAGCTATTAAGCATTTTATCATCTGCTACAGGAGTAAGAATCAGAGATTTTGGTTATGCTGGGCTAAAAGATAAAGAGGGAATGACAACGCAGTTTATATCACTTCCAGCTAAATTTGAGAGTGCTATAGCGAATTTCTCTTATGATAATATTAAAATTTTAAATACTACTCGCCATAATAATAAGCTTAGAGTTGGTCATTTGAAGGGTAATCACTTTTTTATTCGCCTTAAAAAAGTGCTTCCAAGCGAGGCTCAAAAGCTAAAAAATGCTATAAATTTGATTGATAGTCGTGGTTTTGCTAATTACTTTGGCTATCAAAGATTTGGTAAATTTGCTAATAATTATCAAAATGCTAAAGAGCTACTAACTGCTATGGCAAATGGGGATAAAAAAAATCTTAAAAAATATAATCCAAAGCTTAGAGATTTTTTAATTAGTGCGTATCAGGGTGAGCTTTTTAATCGCTATCTTAGCAAGCGTGTGGAGATTAGCCGATTTTGCGATAGTTTTAGCATTAAGGAGTTAGCTGAAATTTATAAATTTGATATGGATACAATCAAAGATTTAAAATCCCAAAAGCAGTTTTTTAAGCTAATTCGTGGCGAAGTGATGGGGCATTATCCATTTGGTAAGCTATTTTTGTGTGAAGATTTAAGCTGTGAAGTTGAGAAATTTATCCAAAGGGATCGCACTAGCTGTGGATTACTTCTAGGCTCTAAGGCGTATGAGGCTAGTGGCGTGGCTATGCAGATTGAAAGAGATATTATAGGGACTGAGTTTATTAAATTTATGAATGGCTCAAGGCGGTTTAACTGGGTTTGGGCTGATGAGATGAGGTATAGCTACAATGAAGAAGAGGCTCAATTTAGCCTTAGTTTTACACTACAAAAGGGCTCTTATGCTACTACTTTATTGCGTGAGATTTTAGGTAGGGAGATATTTGATTTTGCGGATTTGTAGTTTAGAGCTACAAATCCAAATTTAATCTGTTTATTTAAAGCTTATTAATTTATTATTTAGCTTAACCGCACTATCTAAGATCTCATCAGATACTTGCTCGATATGGGTAGCAAGCTCAGTAAGCTCGGTGGCAGCGGTGCTGACCTTTTGTATATTATTGCTTAGCATTGCCATTCTCTCTTTGGCATCGTTTGATTTATCCTCTACGGTTTTAGTGGATTTAATACCAGAGTCTAGTGTGCTAATCGAATTTGCTATCTCATCTTTTAGATCAGCAGCTTTTTCTGAAGTGTTACTCATTGATAGATGAATATCATCCATTAGAGATTTATTGTTATTTACTTGTTGGACGATTGTTTGGACCGTGATATTAATATCGCCTAGAGATTTACTAGTCTTTTCAGCCAAGGCACGAACTTCATCAGCCACCACAGCAAATCCTCTACCATGCTCTCCAGCACGAGCAGCTTCTATAGCGGCATTTAGGGCTAGTAGATTTGTCTGATCGGCAATATCTTTAATCTGGTTAGTAACGCCATATATAGTATCTGCACTTTGGACTAGTTGATCCATATTAGCTACTATTTCATTCTCTTGTTGGCTACTTACTTCTATTAATTTTATTAACTCTAAAAGAGTTTGCTCTGCTGTATTCATCAGAGTTTTTAGATCTTGCATATTTATAGTAGCGTCATTGGCAAGTTGTCTATTTAAATTTATAGCCTCATTTAGCAAGATTGTGATTTTTTGGACACTTGCTACTTGCTCGTGTTGATGAAGTGAGTTATCTTTTAGTTTATGTGCGTTTTGTTGTAAGGCAATTGAGTTTTTATGGCTACTATTTGAGCTATCAATTGCTTCTAGTATTGAGTTTTGGACTATTTGGATAAATTTATTTATATATCCAGCACTTGTGGCTAGCTCACTTTTTGGATCTATTTTTAATCTAGAGCTAAGATTTGCTTTGTTACTTGCTAAATTTGAGCTTAATATCTCTAAATTTCCAATAGGGATTACCACCTTAACAAGGGTTAGCCATATAAATAGAGCAAAGATAATCAAAGTTATACCAAATACCGCAATTGCGATATAGAGTTGGTTTTTATTGCTTTGCTCTATCTGATTTGAGATGATTGTCTCAAATTTAGTTAATTTATTACTCAAATCTTGACTAAGATATAAAGTAGAGTTATTTTGCATTACATTAATCTGACTCATCATCATATTAAAGTGCTTTTTAAAGAGATTTAATAGCTCATTATCTCCAATTTGAGCTTTATTAATCACGCTTACAAGCTCATTAAGCATATTTATCACATCTTTGGCTAGGATATTTTGAGTTGATACAATTGCCAAGATTTGATCCATTGCTTCTAGAAGTGCTAGGTTATTTGGTGTTGGGTTTGCTACTACTAGTTTATCTATTTCATGGCTTAGAGTAAATAGATATGATTTTGAGTTTATAGCAATTGAATTTGCGGATTTAAATCTCTCTAGTTGCTCTTGCTTAGCATAAAATGATGAAGATATGGAGTTTATCATATTTTTATCTACATCTAAGGCGGCTAATTCATTTAGAGTATTTTTAAATTTACTGCTATAAATCACGCTTTGATCGTAATTGATAAAGTTAAATTTAGTCTTAAATACCTCATCAATCTTTAGGTCATAAACTTGCAAATGTTGCGTAGCCATCGCTATTTTTTCATTCTTTTGAGTTGATTTGTAATTATTAAATATAAACGCCAAAAGAATAAATATAAATACCAAAACAAGCACAGTAAGTGCTATAAACTGTTTTAAAAAACTGATTTTCTTAGAACTGCTCATTATATTCCCCCGTTAAACTCTCTAAAAATGCGACTATATCATCGACTGTTTGCTGGTCTAAAAATCTGCCTAATTGATAATATGCCATAAATTGCACACACGCATCAAGCGTAGGAACGCTACCATCGTGATAGTATGGAGCTGTTTTGGCTATATTTCTTAGGCTTGGGACTTTAAAGACCATTTTATCGGATTCTTGCTTAGTTATTTCATAGCGACCTAGATTTTCTTGATTTGGATATGGCTCAAATATACCGATTTTTTGATACATAGTGCCACCTAGATTTTGCCCTTGATGGCACGCTATACATCCATTGTTTTTAAAGGCATTCCATCCTCTCTTGGCCGCGTCGCTAATGGCATTTTGATCGCCTTTTTGGTATCTATCAAATGGAGAGTTAGGAGTTATCAATGTCTTTTCAAATTCAGCTATAGCGTCTGTGATATTTTCCATATTTATTTCGCCATAAATATCATTAAATCTAGCTTTATAATCAGGATTTTGCTCTATTATTTTTATAACTTCAGCTTCATCTCTTAATCCCATCTCATTTGGATTAGTAAATGGACTTCTAGCTTGGTCAGCTAAATCCTTAGCTCGTCCATTCCAAAATTGAACGAAGTTAAATACCGCATTAAATGTAGTTGGAGAGTTAAATGGTTTATCTAGCACTCCGTGAATACCAGTTGAAAATACTTGATTATCCACGCCAAAACTCTTTATATCATGACAGGTATTACAAGAGACCTTGCCATCGGCTGATAGGCTAGTATCCATATAGAGTTTTTTGCCTAATATTGCTTTTTCTTTGTCATATGCAATGCTATCAGGAATAGGAGTAGCCATCTGATTTTGATCTATACTATTAGCACTGCATATTGTCAGAGCTGATAGGGCTAAGAGTATCGCTCTTTTCATTTATTCTCCTTAATATTTTCTACAAGATAAAAAATTTAAAGATATAATTATGCTATAAATTCTATTAAAAACTTATAAAATATTGTAAAATAAATTTAAATTGTAAATTTAAGCTATTTTTGGCTAGAATTACGCTTGGTGCGATGGATGGTCGCAAGGTAAAAGCCTTGAGGAAAGTCCGAGCTGCAATAAGACAGAGTTCCACCTAACGGGTGGCTGGGGTAACCCAAGGGAAAGTGCAACAGAAAGGAAACTACCGTTTAAGCGGTGATGGTGAAACGGTGGAGTAAGAGCCCACCAGTGCTAGTAGAGATATTAGTAGCTATGCAAACCCAACTCGCAGCAAGAAGGGGTGGTTTGGAGTCTTATATTCAACCCTTCGCTTGAATTTGGTTTAAAATCAAATCTAGATAAATGACCATCATAACAGAACTCGGCTTATAGTCGCACCATTTTAAATTTATTTGATTTAAAAATCATATTTTTTGGCTTTTTTGACCTTTTTTAGCTCTACTTCAAGCTCTTTTTGTCTATTTCTAAAAAGCTGGGTTGCACTCTTTAATAGCTCAGCTGTGCATTCTAGCTCTTCTGGGCTTAGCTTTGGTGGGTAGTTGTTTATTAGGTATTCTATCTTATCTAAATTTTCACTTACCAAAGCGGCTTTAAACTCATTAAGCCAATTCATTTTCGCCCTTTGTAGCATCTTTCCACGCTTCTAAAAGCTCTCTAGTTACATGAACGACTTCATCTAGTTTGTTTTGGTCATTGTCGATATTGGCCTCTGATATTAGCTGAATTTGCCTACTATATAGACCTTGTAGGTAGTGGCTGATTTGACCTTGACTCATATCAAGTGAGTTTATAAGCTCAAAAAATATGGCATTAGTCTTGTTTAAAAATAGCACCTTACTCTCTATATCTCCAGCGTCCATTGATTTTTTAGCTCGATATATAAAGCGTAAAATCCCCTCATATAGCATTGTAATTAGCTTTTGCGGGGAGTCAATCCCCATATTATTTTGATTATAGGCTGCGTATGCAGCATTAGATGATGCCATCTTAGCTCCTTTATTTATTAGCATTGGCAGCAGCCTCAATCATACTTTTTACGGTTTTACTTTGGTTTTCTAATTTTGCTATGATGCTATCATATTGAACCCATTTTTCAGCCATTTGAGTATATTTAGTATCTAGCTCTTTTTGTCTTCTCTCTTTGGTTTCAGTTAGGGATTTTTGAGAGCTAGTTAGGTTTTTTTCGTAGGCTGTGAGTGTGCCATTTTTGCCGATTAGACCAGTTAGCGTATCATTTAACTCTTTGAAAAATCCACCCACAATCTCAGTTTTGCCATCTAGCTTTTGCTCTTTTAGACCTAGTTTTTCTAAAAATGTTTTATCGCCTTTTATCTCTATATCTGTGCCACCAGAGCCTTTTATGACTAGTTTGCCATCTTTGTCAAATGATACTGATACATCGCTTAGATTTTTGGCATTTGCTATGGCTTTTAGTAGGGCGTTTTTCTTATCTTTTTCATTTCCAGTGCCATTAGTTCCGCTTGTGCTACTACTACCAGCGGTGTAATCTTTTGGGATATTTATATCTATCTCTACGCCATTGATGGTTAATTTACCTTTTATCTCATCATTCCATTCTACCTTTTTATCCCCTTTTAGGGTAACATTGGTAAATTTAGTCTCTGAGCTAAAGAAGTTTTTAAACTCACTAAATTTAGTATTTATCATATCACTTGCTACTGATGAGTCTAGTTTCAATATCCCATCTTTAGTAAGGGTTACGCCAAAATCAGCTAGGGATTTACCATCTTTGCTTAGTCCATTTATGGTTTTATTTAGCTCTGTTACTATCGATGTTATCTCTCTTACGCCTTGGAATGTCCCTGCTATTTTATTCTCGCTATCATATTTAGTAGCTTCGTTTATATTATTTATTATGGAGTTATAGGATTCTACCATTGATTTTAGGTCTTCTAGTATCCCTTCTGTGCTTTGAGTGATGGATACATTAGTATTCTCATCTGGTTTATCAACCTTATTTAGAGTTAAGCTAACGCCTAAAATCAGATCTTCAACTTTATTTGAGCTTCTGGTTATATCTATGCCATTATATTGGAATTTAGCATCTTGAGCTTTTAGGATTTGGGTGCCGGCGTTTTTCTTTTGATCATTGCTTAATTGGCTAGGGTCTTTTAGGGTTAATCTATTAATCTCGTTGCCATAGCTATCTTTTGTTGTTGTTCCGCCAGTATTACTTGCCTTATCAAAATAAAATCCCAAAGCCTCTAGCGTAGTATCTGAGCTAGTATTACCACTACCAGCTGGTTTTGTAATACTATAAAACTCAATCTTATTTGCCTCTCCGGTTTCAGCTGATTGGATAATTAATCTATATGGCTCATTACCACCTACATTTAGGATTTTGGCTTGGACTTTTTTATCCGTGGATTCATTTATCTTTTCAGCTAATTGCTCTAAAGTGGTAGTGGAGTCAGCATTAATCACATAATCCTTACCACCAATACTAATCCCAAAGCTCACATCTTGACTAAAGACACTATCTGTTCTTGACCCAAAGGTCTTAGACTGAAATGAGTCTTGACTAGCTAGTTGCTTGACGCTTAAATTCATAGTTTGCTCAGCTACGCCAGTGCTTGCTGATACGGTTACGCTACCACTTCCTGTAGCTTTGGTATCTCGCTTTAGATAGGTATTATCGCCAGTTAAATTTGAGACACTACTTTTAAAGGTATTAAGTAGTGTTGTAATGGCGGTTAGATCTTTTTGTTT
>NZ_JANQCT010000017.1:0-26122 GCF_024723495.1 Campylobacter sp. RM19073
TTACCAGTGTTGGAGCCTTCTCCGCTAGATCCTTGGTTGCCAGTGTTTCCTTGGTTGCCCTCACTAGTTGAGACTCCACAAGCCCACTCACTACCTGGTAAAACGCTTAATAGACAATCTTTTCTATTAGAAGTATCTTTATATGTGCCATTATTTCTAGCTTCATCAATGCTTAAATATGTAATGCTATAAATCTCATAAAGGTCTGTAACATATGTATTTGTGCTAGATACATAGTAGCTATAAAGAAAGCGGAAGGTTTCATTGCCTTTATTATCCGGAGCGTAATTGCCTATAACTTCTCTTAGCGTAAGCTGTCCGGCTCTATCTGTTACAGAGTCACTCACATAGCCCTTTTTAATCTTGCCATTTTCATCAACTTCAATCCCCCAAAGTGTAACCGTGTGAGTATCATCAGTCAAGGCTGCAACGACTTTTCCGGTTTTGAAATTTTCAATCAAAGATTTTGTAATGCCTTCACTTTGATAGTTATATCTCTCAGTCCAAAATGGTGCTCCACTAATCTTAGTTGGCCCATACTCTCTTTCAAGATATGTTGGTTGATTGTGAGTTTCATAAATTTTAAAATTTGGCGAAAACTCTTGCAGGTAGTAGATCATCCCACGATATGGTTGTAATCCGCCTTGAATATGTGGATATTTCTCATAAAACCAATCTGTGA
The DNA here is from genome assembly GCF_024723495.1 of Campylobacter sp. RM19073. Classification (NCBI taxonomy): domain Bacteria; kingdom Pseudomonadati; phylum Campylobacterota; class Epsilonproteobacteria; order Campylobacterales; family Campylobacteraceae; genus Campylobacter; species Campylobacter sp. RM19073. The sequence goes on from NZ_JANQCT010000017.1 coordinate 683, forward strand.
TAGCCTTATTTCCTTGTGGTGCACCATCTTTTAAATCCACATTGGTTGTCAAATTCTTTTGCCACCAGCCAAGAGTATTTCCAGCTACAGCACCCCAACACTGATTTGGATGTTGTAAATAGGCACTCCAACCGCTATTTATATTAACCCCACTCGCCCAAAACTCATCTGCTAATAAAGGCGTAGATAAGGTAGAAACACAAGCTAAAATAGCGAATTTAGATAATTTTAAACGCATAATACCCCCCCCCATACGCTAATAAATTAATGGCGATGATTATACATTAATAAAACAAAAAGATATCTGAATTTAAGATATATTTTATATTTATTAAATTTTTAGATGAGAATATTTATAAAAAGATGAATTTATAATAATTTAAATGCGAATTTGGTATTTGAAAATAGCCACTATAAGCCTTTAATAACCAAAAGGCTTATAGTCAAAAGCCCTAAAAAGAGCTAAAATTACTTAATAACGCCACACGCCATTCTAGCACCGCCGCCGCCAAGTGCTTTTGGATGATCGCTGTGATTATCTCCGCCGATATGAATCATAAGAGAGTGATTTTTTAACTCGCTTAGCTCTTTAATTCTAGGAGATAAAACGGGATTTGTCGCCGTGCCATCAGCTGCTACATATAGAGCTGGTAGATCGCCTTTATGTCCGTTATCATCCCAAGGGAAAGAGTGATTGCCAGTATTTGCTGGATCCCAGTGACCGCCTGCTTTCATACCTAGGCCTTTATCTGTCGCACCGCAATCTGGATTTGTATGAACATGGAAACCATGTAGTCCTGGCTCTAAGCCTTTAAGATTTGGAAAAAATGCTACGCCGTAGTTTGTTTTAACTGCGATTACACTACCTACTGGAGTGTTTTTATCTTGTCCTAGTAAATCAACTTTGATCTCTACATGATCAACGCTTTTAGGGTCAAAAACCGTCATATTAGCAGCTAACAAACTAGAGCTAGCTAGCATTAAAGCAGATGCTACAAAACCAAATTTTTTCATATTTATCCTTTGTAATGAAATAATTTCGCATTGTAACAAAAAATTATTAATAAAGTAAAAATTTTTAATAAAAAATTTCAATATTACTTAATAAAATTATTATCTACTACTTATGATTTTAAATTATTGTAAAATCAGTGTATAATACTCAACTAAAAACTCCAAAGGCTAGCCATGACAAAACAGCAATTAGCAAAAATCATCTGGGAAGGTGCGAATAATCTACGCTCAAAAATGGAAGCTAGTGAGTATAAAGACTATATGCTAGGCTTTATATTTTATAACTTTCTTTCTCAAAAAGAGCTAGAATATCTCAAAAAACAGCAGTGGAGCGATGATGAGATAAAAGCCTTAAAAGATGATGATGAATACGGACAAGATATTAAAAACACTCTAGGCTATGTTATAAGCTATGAAAATCTTTTTAGCACTTGGGTGGAGCTTGGTAAGGATCTTAAAATCTCAAATGTAATAGACGCCCTAAATTTATTTGAAGATAAAAATATAGCTGAGAATAAAAAAGAGGTTTTTGGCGGTATTTTTGATACTTTGCGTTCAGGCATTATCTCTCTTGGCAAGACAGCCACAGACCAATCCACCGCTATACAAAAGATCATCTCACTCATTAAGCAAATCCCAATCTCAAGCAAAGATGGCTATGATACGCTAGGCTTTGTTTATGAGTATCTTATCTCTATGTTTGCGGCAAATGCTGGTAAAAAAGCTGGTGAATTCTACACACCACACGAAGTATCCCTTCTAATGTCGCAAATCGTAGCCGAGCACCTAAAAAACCGCGATACTATAAAGATTTACGACCCCACATCAGGCTCTGGCTCACTACTTATAAATATAGGCAAAGCCTTTATGGCTCATAACAAAGATAAAAATAGGATAAGCTACTACGCCCAAGAGCTTAGAGTAAATACCTTTAACCTTACTAGAATGAATTTAATAATGCGAGATGTTTTAGCAGATAATATTTTTGTCAAAAATGCAGATACCTTAAAAGATGATTGGCCTGAGATGATAGATAGAAACGGCGAACCATTTAGAATGGATGCGGTAGTAAGCAATCCGCCTTATTCTCAAAAATGGGAAATCATAGATGGCAAAACCGCAGCCGACCCACGCTTTAGCTACGGCGTAGCACCAAAGACTAAGGCTGATTACGCCTTTTTACTTCACGACCTTTCGCACACGGCAAATGATGGCATAGTAACCATTATCTTACCCCACGGCGTGCTATTTCGTGGTGGCAGCGAAGCTGAAATTCGCAAAAATCTTATCTTAAACAACCACATTGATACCATTATAGGTCTTCCGCCAAATATATTTTACGGCACTGGAATTCCTACTATTATAATGGTTTTAAAACGCAGAAGCGTAGATACTAAAAATGATATCTTATTTATCGACGCAAAAGATGGCTTTGAAAAAGTTGGTAAAAATAACCGCCTAAGACCAAGAGATATCAAAAAAATCACAGACACCATAAAAGAGCGTAAATCTTTGCCAGGCTACTCATATTTAGCCCCACTTGATGAGATAAAAGCAAATGAATATAACCTAAATATCCCACGCTACATTAGCCCTATTAATGATGAAATAAGCGATGATCTATACGCTAGTATAAATGGCGGAATTCCAAACTACCAGCTTGAGGCTTTAAGTGAGTTTTGGAGCGAATTTAGTGAGCTTAGAAGTGAAGCTTTTAGATTAATTAATAAAAACTATAGCACACTTAAATTAAGCTCTGATGAGCTAAGGGAGCATAGGGATATAGCTAAATTTAAAGAGCATTACGCTAAGCATTTTACTAGCTTTGAAGGCTTTTTAAAAGAGAATTTGATAGAAAATCAGCCTACAAATCCAAGCGTCCTTTTAGACCTAGCAAGTATAAAGCTAAAAGAGGCTTTTAATGATATTAGGCTTATTGATTATTACGATGCTTTTGGGGTGCTTGATAGCGGTTTTCAAGGGATTTGTGCTGATATAGAGCTTTTAAGCCAGATAGAAAGTAGCGAGAAAATCACCCAGATTATACCGCTTGAGATTATTAGTAATCTTTATTTACAAGATGAGCTAAATGAAATTTCAAATTTAAATAGCAAGCTTAGCAAACTCTCAAGCGATTTTGATGAGATGATAGAGGGGCTAGAGCTTGAGGATAAAGAGCAGATAATGGAAGATCAAAAGCTAGATAGCAAAGCCTTAAAAAGCCTAGCAAGTGATAAAACTAGCGTTTTTTATAAGTTATTTGAAAATAAAGAAAATCAAAAAGCCCTTGATAAAAAGATCAAACAAACCCAAATTGAGCTAGATAAAAAAGCCTTAAAAACCCTAGAGAATCTAAATCACACCGATACTAAAAAATGCCTAGAAATCAAATGGATAGAGCCTATAATAAAAGGTATTTTAGCCCTATGCGATGATAAAATGGGTGAGTTCATCTCTAAAATTTTAAATCTAAATGAGCGTTATAAAGACACTCTAAAAGACCTTGATAGCAAGATAAAAGCCCTAAGCGATGAGCTTGTAGCTGATATAGAGAATTTAAAGTGCGATAATGAAAACGACCAAGAAGCCTTAAATGAGCTTATGGCACTTTTAAAAGGCTCATTATGAAAAGCCCAAAAATCCGCTTTAAGAAATTTAACAGCGAGTGGAATTCCACAACTTTGGGAGAGCTTGGCGAAATTGTGGCTGGTGGAGATATTGATAAAAATAAAATTTTAAGTAAAGGCATTTATCCAGTTTATGCTAATGCTTTAACAAACGATGGAATTGTCGGATATTATAATGATTATTTTAGAATTTCAGCACCAGCTGTAACTATTACTGGTCGTGGCGAAGTAGGATATGCACAAGCAAGATTTAAAAATTTTACACCTGTTGTAAGATTGTTATCATTAAAAACAGATAGTAATGTTAGCTTTATTGCTTGTTCTATAAATAGGAAGAAAATAGCTGTTGAATCTACTGGTGTCCCACAATTAACAAAACCTACATTATCTAATATTAAAATCCAAATCCCAACCGACCTAAAAGAGCAAGAGGCAATTGGGGAGTTTTTTAGAAAAATTGATGAAATTTTAGATTTAGAAAAATTAAGATTTAAAAAATTTGAGAATTTCAAAAAAACTATGCTTGATAAGCTTTTTGTAGCTTTTGGTGAAAATACCCCTCGCCTCCGACTAGGCTCTTTTACTTCTGCCTGGACTTCTGTAAATTTGGGAGAGCTTGGCGAAATAATAAAAGGTCAGCAAATAAATAAAATTGATTTATTACCAAGCGGGAAATATTATGTTTTAAATGGCGGAATTACGCCTTCTGGTTATACAAATTCATTTAATACAAATGAAAATATTATTTCAATTAGTGAAGGTGGTAATTCTTGCGGTTTTGTAAATTTTAATAAAGAAAAATTTTGGTCTGGCGGTCATAATTATACTTTACAAAATTTAGTAATTAATACTAGATTTTTATATGCTTTATTAAAATATAGAGAAAAAAACATTATGTCGCTTAGGGTTGGTAGCGGTTTGCCAAATATACAAAAATCAAGCTTATTAGAATTTAAAATCCAAATCCCAACCGACCTAAAAGAGCAAGAAGCAATTGGGGAGTTTTTTAAAAAAATTGATGAGATTTTAGAGCTTAGTCAAAATAGAATTTCAAAGCTTGAAAATATAAAAAAATATCTATTAAATAAAATGTTTGTGTAGGAATATGAAATGAGTTTTACCAAAGAAAAAGATTTTCAAAACGCCTTAACTGAGCTACTAACCACCAAAAAGGGTTGGCTAGATGGAGTGCTAAAGTATTCAAGCCAAAATGATCTTATAGCAAACTGGAAAAATGTGCTAGAGCATATAAATCAAAATAAGCTAAATGGTCGCAAAATCAGCGATAATGAAATGGATAAAATCCTAAATCAACTAAGAGATCTAAAAACCCCAAATGATATAAATAAATTTATAAATGGCAAAGAGATAAGCATAATGGGCGATGATGGTTTGCCATTGGTGCTATTTAACTACGATAGAAATAGCATAGGTCAAGGCAAAAGCGTGTATCAAATAGCTATAGAGCCTAAATTTGATAAAACTAGCAATCTAGGACTAGCTGGTAGGGGCGATATGTGCCTACTCATAAATGGAATGCCACTAATCCACATAGAGCTAAAAAGAAGTGGCGTGCCAGTAAGAGAGGCTTGTAATCAGATAGAAAAATATAGCAAGAGAGGGTATTTTACTGGGATTTTTAGCCTTATTCAAATTTTTGTAGCTATGAATCCTGATGAGGCTCTATACTTTGCTAATCCTGGTAAAGATGGCAAATTTAATGATAAGTTCTTTTTTAACTGGGCTAATTTTGATAATATACAGGTAAATCGCTGGGATAAGTTCGCTGGGGAGTTTCTAAACATACCAAAAGCTCACGAGCTAGTGGGATTTTACACCATAGCAGATAGAAGTGATGGAGTGCTAAAGGTGATGCGTAGCTATCAATACTACGCAAGTAGTGCGATACGAAATATCGTAAGCAAAGCACAATGGGGTAATATCCGTGGTGGCTATGTGTGGCATACCACAGGCTCAGGGAAAACTATGACTAGCTTTAAATCAGCTCAACTCATAAGTGAGCATAAATTAGCTGATAAGGTGGTATTTTTGGTAGATAGAATAGAGCTTGGAATTCAATCAAGCTTGAATTATAAGAGCTTTTGCCTTGATGATGACGATATAATAGATACTAAAAGTTGCGATGACCTTATCAAAAAATTAGCAGATGATGAAAATACTCTAATCATCACCTCAATCCAAAAAATGGGAAAAATAGATGATGAAATCATAGCTAGAAAGAAAAGGGAATTTGATAAAATCGCTAAAAAACGAATGGTAATCATCATAGATGAAGCGCACCGCTCGACTTTTGGGGAGAATATCAAAAGGATAAGGGATAATTTTAAAAAAGCTATTTTATTTGGTTTTACAGGCACACCAATCCACAACGAAAACGCAAAAGATAATATCACAACTAGCGATATTTTTGGCGATGAGATACATAGGTATAATATCAGCGATGGAATAAGAGATGGCAATGTTTTGGGCTTTGATATCACAGCTATAAAAACCTATAAAGATAGCGATATAAAAGAAAAAATCGCCCTAAAAAAGGCAAATGCTAAAAGCATAGATGAGGCTATGAGTGAGCCTAAAAAGCAAAAAATATATGATGAGTATATGGCAAAGCCTATGAGTGAGCTAGAAAAGATAGCTGATAGTATCTTTGATAATCAAAAGCATAAAAGGCTAGTAGTAAGGGATATAAAAGATAGATTTACTAGCGTAAGTAGAGCTAGGCACTATCATGCTATATTTACTACTAGGAGTATAGAAGATGCGATTATATACTACAAGCTTTTTAAAGAAATCACCCCTGAGCTAAAGGTAGCTGGGCTGTTTGACCCTAGTATCGATAACTCTAGCTTAAAGGCATTTGATAAAGAAGCTGGAATTTTAGAAATGCTACAAGATTATAACACTACATTTAATAAAAGCTTTACTATGCAAAATTATAAAAGCTATAAAGCCGATATAAGCGCAAGACTAGCACATAAAGATGCATATAAAAATATAGCCGAAAATCAAAAGCTAGATATTTTAATAGTAGTAGATATGATGCTTACAGGATATGACTCAAAGTGGGTAAATACTATTTTCATCGATAGGCTTATGGAGTATGAAAAAATCATTCAAAGCTTTTCGCGGACAAATAGGGTTTTTGATGCGTATAAGCTCTTTGGCAATGTGTTTTACTACTACAAAACAAATACAATGAAAGAAAATATAGACAAAGCGTTTAAACTCTATGGGGATAGCAATATCAAAGGGCTTTTTGTAGATAAGATAAAAGATAATTTACAAAATTTAAATAAAGCCTTTGATGAGATTTGCTCTGTGTTTAGTAATGCTGGGATAAGCGATTTTTCATCTTTGCCTAGCGATGATGAGAGTATAGCTAAATTTGCAAAAGCTATGAAAATGCTAGAGAGATATAAAAACTCAGCCGAACTGCAAGGATTTAGACTAGATGATGTAAAAAATGGAGTATATGAGTGCCAAAATGTAGAAGTAAGGCTAAATAATGAAATTTACGCTAAATTAATAGCTAGATATAATGATATAGTAAAAATGCAAAGCAGTAGAAGTGGGGATAAAGAAATTTTTGAAATCGACCCGCATTTAAGCGAAGGTGCGATAATAAAAATAGACATTGACTACATAAACACGCATTTTAAAAAGCTTTTAAAAGCCTTAGGCGAGGGCGATATTGTAGCTATAGAGAATATAAAAAATGATATTCATAGCTCATTTGGAATTCTAAGCGAGGGGGATCAAGAATTTGCTAGAATGATCTTAGCCGATCTAGAAAACGCTAAGTTAAAAGATAGCGAGTTAAGCTTTAATGAGCTACTTTATAGCTATAAAAATCAAGATAGAGATAATCATATAAAAAAGATATGCGATGGGCTTGGGATTGATGAAAATGCCGTAAAAAGGCTAATAAACGAACGCAGAGATGAAAATAATCTAAATCAACATAATGACTTTGAAAATATAATGGATAAGATGGATTTAGATAAAGCTGGGGCGTTTTTAAAAGAATGTGGCGAAGATATAAAATCTCTAAGAGATATAAAACCAAAATCCAAAAATATAGTAAAAAATTTGATTTTAAACTACTAAAGAAAATAAAAGCAAGTTAGGCGTGGTTTATAGCAAATTTATTGACTTTTGTAAAAAACTTTTAGTATAATGTCGCTTGATTTCGGGGGGGATGCTTTTCCCCCATTTGCTTAAATTTTTATAAAACTTTGTAATATATCATCTAAATATTGAGTAATCATATCTGGCTTAATACTAAAATAGAAAAATTTTTCTTTGCTAAAATCTACCCTAACGGACAATCTAGGAGCCCCAGATACTCTTATTTTTAGCAAATTCTCAAAATGAAAAGCCCTATTTCTAATGCTTTTTATAAGTAGCAATATCCCATAAGCCTTTTGGTAGTTGTTTAGCGGGGTTTTATTTAATCTCTCTTTATTTTTATCATAATATTTTTTAAAAGAAAAACTATCTAAAAACTCTTTATCAAACGCACAGCTATGAATTTTATAGTGCTCTACCACTCTTATCCAAAACCCAAAAGTCTGCCTAGAGACTAAAATATCGCGGTCTTGTATCTTACTTTCGTTATCTAGCTTAATATGATTTGGCAAATTAAACATCCAATTTTTGTTTAATTCGCACATTTTTCTATTAATTTTATTTCTAATAATAATCTCAATTCTAGCTAGTTTAGAGGCTATTTTGTCTATCATTTCAAAGTTAGCTTCATGCTCATAAATACTATTATAGCTATCTATACGAGCCTTAGAGTATAGCTCTATATATTTTTCTCTATCCATTTTATTGCTTTTAAATTTTTTGAAATTCTATATTTTTAAAATCAAAATTTATAAAAATTAGCTAGTTATACGCCTTATATAAATTTATTATAAAATCACTTGATAAGATTTATTAGGTATCCCTTTGCTAATTTTTGCGTATATACTTTAGCATAAAAACAACTTTAATTTTAATCTCAATAGCTTAAAATCAAATCTTTAACGATTTTCTCATCTTTAGCTCAATATCTCTTTAAGAGTTTTTCTATATACCTAATCCAAAATATTTATCAAAGAATTTTAGCACTTTTTCAATTATTGCTTGTTTTCTTTCATTTCTATTATCGCCGTTAAATCTACCCATAGGTGGTAGTATTTTTTCTATGTCTGTTCCTATTGTTTTGACCTGTCCACCTCTAAAAGAGTTATCTAAAAACTTTTTTGTCTCAATTTCATTTAAATTTTCATCATCTTTTGCTTTTTTTACCACATTACAAAATAACTCTGATGGGAGAATAAAAAACCCCTTTTCTTTTACGAGATTATCCCTTTCAAGCTTGGCATCGCTATCTTTTAATTTAGCATAATCAAAAGTAGTATCTCCTGCTTTTCTCTCTCCTTCATTTATATAGTTTGTTATATTTTCTGATATATATCTATAAAACATAATGCCTAATACATACTGCTTAAAATCCCATCCATCGACTGAACCCCTTAAATCATCCGCGATAGACCATATCGCTTTATGTATCTCTTCTCTTTTGTGGTTGCTTGCCATTTTGATTGCCTTTAAATTTGATTTTTGATAGCGTTTTTTTATTATATATTTTCATTAATTAAATTACAATATTTTAATATAATTTTACTATGAATAAATACAAATTTAATCAAAATATTTACTAATCTTGCCACTTAAGATGCTAACACATCTTAAAAGTGGCTTAAAAGTAACTTAGAAGTGGTTTGCGAATTTATTATTTAGATATTTCTATGATTTTGCGACCATTTATAGCTTGGGTTGGGCGGTTGTTTTGACCTATTATATCGGTAAAAAATTTAATCTGCTCATCTGAAGCAAAGGCGTTATCTTTGTTTATTAGCCAGATCACCCCTTCAGAACATGGCGGCGTAGTGAGTGAGCCATCAAGCTTGATATAGCTTTGAAGATTTTTAACCAGGTCGCTTATAGCTAAATTCGCTAGTTTTTTAGACTCTCCAGCCTTGATGGGCGACCAAATCTGTTTAATCACAGGATTTTCATCTCCTTTATCAAACATAATGGCTAATACTAAAAGCTCTCCATCGCTAGCCTTATGAACTAAATGAGCCACCATAGGATAGTGTTTTTTATTAAAAGTATATTCTGATGGAGTGTGAAAGTGTATCTGTAAAAGCTCAAATTTTTTATTTTGAAATGTTATGGTGCTACCTGGATTGAAATTCACTTGTAAAGTGTGTCCGTTATTGATAAGCTCTTTTGGGTTATTTTTATAGTCAAATATAGGTTTTTGTAGCGTAGATTTGGTAGTTTGAGTAATATCAATCGGCGATTGATTTTTCCCATATTTACAAGCGTGAAATTCATCCGCTAACTCTCCCCAATGCTCTGGCGATCCATCACCGCTATAACCCCAATGTGGCGTATAGTTATGAGTGTTAGAAGCGCTAGCACTAACCAAAAAACCAAAAAACAAAATAGCGAAAAATCTCATAATTTCTCCTTAGGCAAAAAACCAAATTAATATAATTTAAGTTAATTATATAATTAAGGTTATTTCATGAAAATGTCAGTAATTATACTTGTATTAATCATAAATTATTCTTAATATTCCCATTTTTATGCGTGGCAAATTTAATTGATTTGAATTTGGCTTATTTGATTTGGCTTAATCTAGCATAAATTTGCTATTTTGCGTATTTTGATTTTATCGCTATTGAAAGCTTTGAGTGGATTTTAAACTAAATTTAAAATGATTTTTGGAAAGAATTAGAAATTTGAGAATTTATATCTAATTATTAGCTTTTAGCCTTGTGGTAGGAGCGTGATAGCTTTTAGTTAGCTAAATTTATATAGATAAGGGTGAAAATAATATCAAATGGAAGCTAAAATTAATGCTAAAGTGCGTTTTAATGAGTTTTAATAATTTGTGAAAGCTTAAGAAAAAGGGGAATGGTGCGGACGAGAGGACTTGAACCTCCACACCGTAAGGCACCAGATCCTAAGTCTGGCGTGTCTGCCAATTTCACCACGTCCGCAGAATAAATGGTACGCCCAAGAGGATTCGAACCTCTGGCCTACGGCTTAGAAGGCCGTTGCTCTATCCAGCTGAGCTATGAGCGCATAAGAAACTCAGCTCTTATATTCAAAGTGGTGCGCCAGGTAGGACTCGAACCCACAACCTACAGATCCGAAGTCTGTCGCTCTATCCAATTGAGCTACAAGCGCGATCTTGCCACACATAAATGGGGTGAGTGATGGGAATCGAACCCACGACCCTCAGGACCACAATCTGATGCTCTAACCGACTGAGCTACACTCACCACATGGTCGGGGTGAAAGGATTCGAACCTTCGGCCCCTTGGTCCCAAACCAAGTGCGCTAACCAGACTGCGCTACACCCCGAAGTATAGTCTCGCTACTTCAAATAAAGAGCTGAAATTATATAAAAAAAACAACTATTTGTCAATTAAAGTTGGCTTAAATTTAATAAAATTTAAAAATTTATAATTTAACCATTTTGCTTTTTTCTGCTATATAGATTAATCATCTCTACAACCAAAGAAAAAGCCATAGCAAAATATATATACCCTTTTGGTATATGAAATTCCAATCCCTCTGCTACTAATGCTATGCCAATTAAAATTAAAAAAGCAAGCGCTAAGACTTTGATTGTTGGATTTGATTCAACAAATCTACTAATAGCCCCACTAGCTAGTAGCATTACTCCGACCGCTAAAATCACCGCTAAAATCATAATCTCTATATGATCTGCCATGCCAACAGCAGTAATTACACTATCAAGTGAAAATACAATATCAAGTATAGCAATCTGCGTAATAACCATCATAAATCCAGCTCCAGCCTTGCTACTAGCCATCTCTTGCTCCTCCCCTATCGTGTGAGAGTGTAGCTCAAGCGTGGATTTTGCTATCAAAAATAGCCCACCAGCGATCAAGACAATATCCCTCCCAGAGATCTCTTGCCCCATTAGAGCAAAAAGTGGGGTTGTCAGCTTCATAATCCAAAAAAGACTCAAAAGCAATAAAATTCTAGTTATCATAGCAAGTCCAAGCCCTGCTATCCTTGCTTTATCTCTTTGATAAGCCGGAAGCTTGCCACATAAAATAGCTATAAAAATGATATTATCAATCCCTAAAACTATCTCAAGTGCAGTTAGCGTCATCAGGCTAATCCAAGCTTCAGGCATATAGATCCACTCAAGCATTATTTTCCTTTAGCTAAAATTTCAATAATTGTCTTTGGTAAAAGCTTATGCTCGATTTTATGAATTTTCTCCTCCCACTCTTTTAGGCTTTTATGCTTTCTAGCAAAGCTCTTTTGAGCTATTATCTCTCCAGAATCTAGCTGAGAACTTACCCAATGCACACTCACGCCGCCTATTTTCATATCGCTATTATAACTCTCATTAATCGCATTAGCACCCTTAAATAGTGGCAATATGCTTGGATGGAGATTAATAGCTTTGATATTATCTGTAAATACAGGAGTTAAAATTCGCATAAATCCAGCCAAAACGCTCAAATCAATATCGTGTTTTTTGATCTCATCTACTAATGCTTGGTCAAATTCCTCTCTACTATCATAATCTCTATGATTAATCACAATGGTCTCAAGACCAAATTTTTTAGCCCTTTTAATCCCTTTGGCATTTGGGTTATTGCAGATTAATAGCGCTACTTTAATCTTAACTCCATTAAAAATCTTATTGTGAATTTTTTCTAAAATGGCTTGGAGATTTGAGCCACTTCCACTAAATAAAACTGCGATATTTTTTACAACCATGCTAATCCTTCTATAATATCATTTGGGGTAAAACTATAATCATTCCCTTTATAAATTTGAGCTGATTTTTGGTGGGCTAAAACCCCATTTATAGCTGCTTTTAGTGGGCTAAATTTATTAGCTAAATAAGCTAAAATAATCCCAGATAACGCATCGCCGCTACCGCCAACTGCAAGTTTAGCGCTACCTTGTGGAGCGACATAAAGCACCCCATCTTTAGCTATTATCACATTAGCGCCTTTTAGCACCAAAATAGATGGAAATTTAGAGCTAAACTCCCTAGCTAATTTAAAGCGATTATTTTGAATTTCATCTACGCTAAACTCGCCTATCTCACACAGCCTAAGCAATGAGCTAAACTCCTTTGGGTGTGGGGTCAAAATGGCTAACTTGCTCATAGCAAAATCCCTAATCCACGGCTGATAAAACGCATCTGCATCAACTACACATAGCCTATTAATAAGCTTACTAAAATCAAAACTAGCCCCACCAAGCCCCATGCCAAAGGCTATAGCATCAGCTCCATCAAAGCTATTTTTAAGCATAATTTGTGGGTCTAAATTTAAGCTATTTTGAGTTAAATTTACCACGCTCACCCTACCAGCTCCCATCTTTAAAGCCGAATTTGCTGATATTTTCGCAGCACCGCTCATATCCCCACAAGCTATAAATGCATGACCAAAATCACCTTTGCTTACATTTTCTAAATTTCTATTTGGTAGTTCTAAATCATCTAAAAGCACGAGATAATCGCTATTACCATAGCTAAATTTACTCTCATTTAATCCCAAATTCGCTTGGATTATCTCTCCAGCAAAATCTTTAGCCATATCAGAGTAAAGCCCAAGCTTTAGCACTCCCATACAGATGGTAAAATCAGCTTTAAAAACCTGACTAGCCACACTAAAATTACTAACCCCACTAGGCATATCGACGGCTATTTTAAGGGCATTTAAGCCATTTATCTGCCCTATTAAATTAGCAATTTTAGGCTCCATCTCGCCCCTAAATCCACTACCAAAAATCCCATCTATCACACAATCAAATTTGCTAAAATCACACTCAAAATCCAAAAGCTCAACGCCAACATTTTTAGCTATATTTAGCTGGATTTTTGCGTTATGATTTAGATCATCTTTTAGTAAAAGGGCGTAGCACTCATACTCACCACTAAGTATTCTAAGAGCGGCTATAGCGTCACTTGCGTTATTTCCTTTACCACAAATTGCTAAGATTTTACTACCAAATTTCACCCTTTGACGCACCGCATCAGCCACAGCCCTAGCGGCATTTTCTTGTAATACAAGCTCGCTAATTCCTAGATTATCCACAGCATTTTTATCGAATTTATCTGAGTTGATATAGAGCCTTTTCATCTTTTCATCCTATAGCTCAAACTCTCCATTATATCAGCTTTTGATATGGTATCACAGTTGCGTAAATCAGCAATTGTCCTAGCGACTTTTAGGGTTTTATTTATCCCTCTTTGGCTAAGATTATAGCTAGAAATTGCTTTGTTTAAAACCTCTTTTGCTTGGCTTTCTAAAATGCAAAATTTAGCTATATCACCATCGTTTAATTTGCCATTTAGTTCGCTTTGACCTCTGTTAATCTGATTTTTAAAGGCATTTAGCACCATATCGCTCATTTGCTTTGAGCTTAAAGTAGCCTCATCAAATTCACTAATCTCACCCATCGCACAATATATATCAATACGATCTAAAATAGGCCCAGATATGGTATTTTGGTATTTGGCAATCTCTTTATCGCTACAAATACAAGTGCTATTTTTACTAAATAAATTACCACAAGGGCATGGATTCATAGCTGCTACAAATAGAAATTTAGTATCATAGCTAACTTTAGAATTTACCCTTGAAATATTGATTTTATAATCCTCCAAAGGCTCTCTAAGGCTTTCTAAAATTTGTTTGCCAAAGTGTGGAAACTCATCAAAAAACAGCACTCCACCATTGGCTAAAGCTACCTCTCCGATCCTTGCCATACCGCTTCCGCCGCCAAAAATTGAGCTTCTAGTGCTTGTGTGATGCGGACTTCTAAAAGATCTAACCGCGCTAAAATCGCTATTATTTGAATTTAAAGATTCATACGCACTAGCTAGTAATATCTCTTCTAAACTCTGAGGCGGCATAATGTATGGCAAACGCTTTGCGCTCATACTCTTGCCACACCCTGGGCTTCCTTCAAATAAAATATTATGCATTCCAGCTGCTGCGATAACACTAGCTCGTTTGGCTCTTTCTTGACCTTTAATATCGATAAAATCAAGCTCATAATTTAAATTTGGGACAAATTTGCGCCCCGAAATCTCTATCACATTATCAAAAATCGGATGAGCGGCTTTCACCTTGCAACTCTGTCTAAACTCATCATTTAAGAAAAAATCCCTAGCTTGAGCTAGATTTTCAACTGCGTAAATTTCAAAATTTGGTATCATCGCAGCCTTTAGAGCTATATCTTTTGGGAGTAAAATCTTAGCACAATCCACTTGAGTGCTAAGAAATAATAGTATCGAAAATAGCTCCGCTGAGCTTCTAAGCCTTCCATCAAGCCCAAGCTCACCAAAGACAAAATAATCACTATCAAATCGCTCCTTTTGTAATAAAACCAAAAGAGCAATTGCTAAATCAAAATATGAGCCATCTTTTTTAACATCGCTTGGGCTTAAATTTATGATGATTTTCATAGCTGGAAGACTAAAGTCTTTAAGAGCAGAAAGTGCGGATTTGACCCGTGTGGCCGCCTCTTTGATAGTCACACTAGCAAGACCAACGATCTCAAATCCAGGCAAAGCCCTAAGGAGAGTGGATTCTATATCAATTATATGTAATTTAGAGCCTAAACAAGCACATTTTAAGGATTTCATAGCGGTTTGCGTTTTGGCTTTTTCTTATACTCTTTATCAAATTTTTTACGCTTATTAAAGCCAATTTTCTCTATAAATAGATGCCCGTCCAAATGGTCGTTTTCATGCTGAAGTGCCACGGCTAGCAAGCCATCAGCTTCGATAATGTGATGGTTGCCAAATCTATCTTGATACTCCACAACCACACTAGCAGCCCTTTTGACCTCCTCATAGTATCCAGGCACACTCAAGCAGCCCTCTTGATAGAGCTGTTCGCCATCTTTTTTGATAAATTTTGGATTGATTATCTCTAATAGATCGGCTTTATCTTGGATATCCTTATCATTTACTAGATTAATAATCAAAGCTCTAATCGGCCGGCCTACTTGTATCGCAGCTAGACCAATTCCGCTTTTAGCAATCATCGTATCATACATATTATCCAAAAATTCGCCAAGCTGAGTATCAAATTTATCCACCTCAACACTACGCTCAAAAAGCCTTTTATCAGGATATTCTAAAACTTCTAAAACCATATCACGCCTCTACACTCTCAAAGAGCTTAACACCCTTAGCACTCTTAGGAAGTGCATCAAGAAGTGCTGAGAGTATCTCTTCTATACTACTATCTGGATTGATAGCTCCAACTGCGATCTCCATATCCATATCTAGCTCATCTTCTCCCATAAAAAATGTGGTTTGATATAATAATTCAGCCACCCTTTGAGCAGCTTTTTTAGCACTTTCTAAGTCTGTGTGTTTCATCACCATAGCAAAACATCCATCCCCATAGTGTGCGACTATATCGCTTCTTCTTGAGGTTTTTAATAAAATTTTGGCTATATTTCTTAAAATTCCATTTTTATCTTTTATGCTTGGGATCGCATTTAAAACCTTATCTTTAACGCGAATTAGCATTATGCTAACATTATATTTATAGCGTTTGACATCATCAAATTCATCATATAGGATTTTTAATAGATATTTTTTGTTATAAACTTCAAATTTAGAGTCATAAATAGAGTTATCCTCTACATTTTTAAAGATTTTATCCACCTCTTCATAACTAGCTCTAATAGCGTTTATATGGCGATCCATTAAGATATTTAGCTTCTCAAGTTCTAGCCCAAAGGCCTTTATGCTTCCTTGGACTTCAAGTGGATTTGCATTTGAGTTCATCTCGCTTAAACGCTTTTTAGCTATGCCTTTCATAATTCCTAAATTTTTGTATATCAGCGATATTAATTGCATCATAGAGCGAATTTGAGCAAATCCAGTTTTAATATCCTTTTCTATTAGAGCTTGGCGATCAAGCTTATCTTCTTTGCTAAAATCTAGTAGCTCTAAAACTTTCTTTTGAAAATTTGCCGGTTTATTCTCTAATAGCTTTCTAAAATATATATCAAAATTATCAGGTGTTGGCTGGATATTCTCAGCAAGTAGCTGCTTTAAGACAGCTGATGAAAATTTATTTAAATCCACATTCTCATCTTGAGCGCTTGTGGTACTTGGACGAGGTGCAGCTGGCTTAGCCGGTGCACCATTAGATATAGTGGTAGTCTCCTTTATAGCTGCCTTATCTTCATCTAGTTTAACCATCACAACACCTTAAATTCTATTTAAAACTTTTTGTCAAAATTGTATCAACAATGCCATACTCTACTGCTTCAGTAGCACTCATAAAAAAATCCCTATCTGTATCTTTTATTATTTTTGCTAGTTTTTGGCCTGTATTTTTAGCCAAGATAGCATTTAAATTCTCTTTTATTCTTAAGATCTCTTTAGTCCTAATCTCCATATCCGTAGCCTGACCTTGTGCTCCGCCTAAGGGTTGATGGATCATAACTCTAGCATTTGGCAAGATATATCTCTTGCCTTTTGTGCCACTACTAAGCAAAAATGACCCCATACTAGCAGCTTGACCGATACAGATGGTACAGACATCAGGCTTGATATAGTTCATCGTATCATATATACTCATTCCGCTAGTTACCACGCCGCCTGGGCTATTGATATATAGATATATATCTTTATCTGGATCTTGCGCTTCTAAAAATAGAAGTTGAGCCACGATCGCACTAGCCATGCGATCTTCTATCTCATCAGTTAGCATAACGATACGATCCTTAAGCAAACGAGAGTATATATCGTAGCTTCTTTCGCCTTTGCCGTCATTTTCTATTACATAAGGTATCATTATTTGCTCTCATCTTTTTTGTTAAATAGATCTGAGAATAGTTTTTCTTCTATTAGAGTCATTTTAACAGCTGGGATCATGCCTTGTTTTTTGTAAGTTTCTAAATGCTCTTTTGGATCAGCGCCATATCTATAAGCTTCAAAATATATTGTTTGTAAAATTTCATTATCAGCTACTGTGATATTGCGTAATTTGGCTAATTCATCGATAATAAAGGTCAATTTAACGCTTTTTAGAGCATCATCTCTGTATTTTGCTCTTTGTGCTTCTAGTGCTTTTGGATCTTCTTGGAATTGCTTACGCTCTTCATCGCTAAAACTCATCCAGTTATTTCTAAATTGCATATCGATCTCTTGTTCTACTATGTTATTTGGTAAATCAAAGTTGAATTTTTCCACAGCTGCTTTGGCAAAATTTGGTTTTAGCTCATCTGATACTAATTTAGCTAATTTTTCAGCTTTAATCTGATCGCTTATACGATCTTCTAGTAGTTTAGCGGTTGGATTTTCTTCATTTGGCAAAATTTTCTTTAGAGTTTCTTCATCTAATTTTGGAGTCTCTTTGCCTTGGATTTCATGTAATTTTACTTTAAATACCGCCGCCTTACCAGCAAGGTGAGCCGCACCATACTCAGCTGGGAATGTAACATTGATATCTCTTTCTTCGCCAACTTTTAAACCGATCATACCATCTTCAAATCCTGGGATAAACTGACCGCTACCAATCTCAAGGACATAACCCTCTGCCTTGCCACCTTCAAAGGCCTCCCCATCTACAAAGCCCTCAAAATCGAATTTAGCAAAGTCGCCCTTTTCTAAACTATCTTTCTCTACCTTTTTAAGCGGAGCTAACATATTTAAAATTTCATCTATTTTCGCATCAATTTCGCTCTTTTGCACCTTTGGCTCTTCAAAGCTTGGGATAAGCTCTTCATATCCAGTTATATCTACACTTGGGCGAAATGAAATTTCAACTTCAACATCTATATTTCCATCTTTTTCATCAAATTTAAGCACTCTTGGTTCAGATATTATATCTGCGTCTGATTTATTAACTAATCTTACAGATTCGCTGATAAAATTCCTATAAAGCTCGCCACGAGCGTCATTTTGTAGATCTTTGCCATATCTTTTGATAATTTCAGCTACTGGCACCTTACCAGGACGAAATCCATCTATTTTTACATTTTTAGCTGATTTTTGTGCTAATTTTTCTACTTTTTGTTTTATTTCATCTGCTTTTAAAGTCGTTGTCGCAGTAGCATTTACTGAATTTGTAAGTTTAGCATTAACTTCCATTATTTTCCTTTTGACAAAAATTTAGCGTGTAATATATCAAAATTTTGCTTTATTTAAGTATAAATTATAAAATTTATTTGCACTCAAGTCAAAATATTGTAAAATCATACAAAAATTTTTAAGGTAGATTATGTTTGATAAAAGCAAGATGGCTGAATTTGAAAATTGCGTTAAAAAAATGCTTGAAATCATAGGCGAAGATCCAAATAGAGATGGCCTTATCAATACACCAAAAAGGGTGGCAAAAGCCTATGAATTCATAACTCAAGGCTATAATCAAAGTCCGATTGAAATTCTAGGCGATGCGATGTTTGAAAGTAGCAATAATGAGATGGTATTAATCAAAGATATTGAATTTTACAGCATTTGCGAGCATCACTTGCTACCTATAATTGGTAGGGCTCATGTAGCCTATATCCCTGATGGCAAGGTCGTAGGACTAAGCAAGATCCCAAGAATGGTAAATATCTACGCTAGAAGACTTCAAATTCAAGAGCAGATGACAGAGCAGATCGCTCAAGCCCTACAAGAAGCTATAAACCCAAAAGGCGTAGGCGTAGTAGTAGAAGCTAGGCATATGTGTATGGAGATGAGAGGAGTAGAAAAGATCAATTCAGTTACTACCACTTCAGCACTTCGTGGCTCATTTATCAAAAATCCCGAGACTAGAAAAGAGTTCTTTGATCTCATAAATTCCCCAAAATCGGTAAAATTTTGAGCCTTAAAAATATACAAAATCGCCTAGCCAAAAAGATAAATTTATCTAGTATTTTTGGGGTAATCACACGAATAAATGCTAATAATATCGAAATTTCAGGTCTTCGCCCTAGCATTGGCGATATTGTTAGGATTGTTAGCATAGATAGCGATAAAAATGAATTAGGCATGGTAACTGGTCTAAATCATAATGGCGCTAGTATAAGTCCGTTTGGCTTCGTAGAAGGGTTTAAGGTTGGAGATAGAGTCTATGCAAGTGATCAAGGTATGAATATCCCTGTAGGCGAGGCTTTGCTTGGTAGAGTAGTAGATCCATTTATGAATCCAAAAGATGGTAAAGGCGCTATAGAGTGCTTTGATTTCATACCTATAATGCGAGCCCCAATTCCTGCTATGAAGCGTGGGCTAATTGATGAGAAATTTAGCGTTGGGATTAAGAGTATTGATGGGCTTTTGACCTGTGGTAAGGGGCAAAAAGTCGGGATATTTGCCGGATCTGGCGTGGGTAAATCCACCTTAATGGGAATGATAGTAAGAAACACCACAGCCCCTATAAAGGTAATAGCGTTGATTGGTGAGCGTGGCAGAGAGGTTCCTGAGTTTATCCAAAAAAATTTAGGCGGAGATCTAACCAACACTATAATAATAGTAGCCACAAGCGATGATAGCTCTTTGATGAGAAAATATGGTGCATTTTGTGCTATGAGCGTGGCTGAATACTTCAAAGATCAAGGCAAAGATGTGCTATTTATGATGGATAGCGTCACTAGATTTGCTATGGCACAGCGTGAAATCGGTCTAGCACTAGGTGAGCCACCAACCTCAAAGGGCTATCCGCCAAGCGCTCTTACGCTCCTTCCGCAACTAATGGAAAGAGCAGGAAAAGAAGATGGCAAAGGCTCTATCACGGCATTTTTCACGGTTTTAGTAGAAGGCGATGATATGAGCGATCCCATTGCTGATCAAAGTCGCTCAATCCTAGATGGACATATAGTTTTAAGTAGAGAATTAACTGATTTTGGGATATATCCACCCATAAATATTCTAAATTCAGCAAGTCGTGTAATGAGCGATGTCATCACCAAAGAGCATAAGCAAAATGCTAATAAATTTAAAAGGCTATTTTCTATGCTTAAAGAAAATGAGGTTTTAATCCGCATTGGAGCCTATCAGAAGGGCGTAGATAAGGAGCTTGACTACGCTATTAGCAAGAAAAATACTATGGAGGATTTTATAAAGCAAAATCCAGATGAAGGGGTAGAATTTGACAAAACTATAGATATGCTATCTAAAATAGTTGGCACTCAAAATCCTTAATATATAAATTTAAATTTTAAAATTAAGCAGTATAAAAGAGCAAAAATATCATAATTACAACTAATATTTTTTTAAAAAGGGTAATAAATGAATTTAAAATCACTATTTGTAGTTGCAGGAGTTGCGTGTGCGGCGTTGGCTCACTTTGGGGTGGTTATCCCATCAAATTCAACCATAGATGACCAAGAACAAGCCAAAGAGATAATCACATATAAATTCACTCATCCATTTGAAGGTATGATGATGAACTTAGATAAGCCAGTTGAGGCTGGGGTTTTTACTAATGGTAAAAAAGAGATTTTTTCGAATTTAATAGAGAAAAAAGATGGCAAAATGAGCTATTATGAAACTTCATATAGCATTAAAGAGCCTGGCGTTTATCAATTTTATATGGATCCAAAGCCATATTTTGAACCAGCTGAGAGTGTATTTATAAGACATATAACCAAAACTATAGTAGATGCCTACGGATATAATGATGGTTGGGATGAGCCAATAGGGTTAAAAACAGAGATTATACCACTTACTAGACCTTATGGACTTTATAAGGGAAATATCTTTTCAGGCAAGGTTTTATATAAAGGAAAACCGGCTAAAAATACAATTGTTGAGATTGAGTATTTAAATACAAAAGGGCTAAAAGCCCCAGGAGATGACTATATAACCCAAGAGGTTAAGACAAATGAGCTTGGGGAATTTAGCTTTGCTATGCCACTTGCTGGATGGTGGGGATTTTCTGCTTTAAATGAAGATGATGAAAAGATCAAAAAAGATGGCAAAGAGTATCCAGTAGAGATTGGGGCGGTAATTTGGGTAGAGACTAAGGATTATGAATAATGCATATTAGCGAAGGCGTTTTAAAGCCTGAAATCATAATCCCATCTAGCGTTGTAGCTGGGGTTTTGGTGGTATATCTTTTGTATAGATTAAACTACAAAGATATCCCTAAAATCGCTTGTATGAGTGCGATATTTTTTGTAGCTTCTTTTATTCATGTCCCACTTGGTCCTACTTCGATACACTTGATATTAGGGGGTTTGGTTGGGGCTTTTTTAGGCGTGAATGCCTTGCTTGCGATATTTGCTGGGCTTTTGCTTCAAGCTTTATTTTTTGGATATGGTGGGATTAGCGTTTTGGGGGTAAATTTGCTTATGTTAGCCTTGCCAGCGATACTTGGTAGGTATTTTGTAAAATTATCACTAAAAGAGTGTAAATATCAAAAAATATACCAACCAATATGCTGGTTTTTAGTAGGATTTATCTCGCTTTTAGGCTCAGCACTGATTTTAAGCGGTGTTTTGGTTTTAAATGGTAAGGAATTTTATGCTATAGCTAGTGTTGCCTTAGCGTCAAATTTGGTTTTGATGATGGTAGAAGGTATAATAAGCTTGTTTGCTATAGGCTTTATTTATAAGGTAAATAGGGGGTTATTAAATTGAAAACAATAGCTTTAATACTCTTGTTTTTCGCCACTTTAAATGCTCACTCTTTGAAGGTTTTTGCTGATATTGATGGTGATTTTGTCGTTATCAAAAGCTATTTTTATGGAAATTCACCTTGTAAGGGCTGCAAAGTCGATATAATCAAAGATAAAAAAGTAATACAAAATACCACAACAGATGAAAATGGAGTCGCTAGAGTTAAGTTATTAGCAAATGAATTTGAGATTTTAGTTGATGGATCTTTAGCTCATGAGAGGAAAATTACATTTACTACAGATAAAGAGATCATAGAAAACAAAGAAGATAGCAATCTAGTATATATTTTAAAAATAGTTGGCTCTATAGCTGGTATTATCATATTTTTTGGGTTTTTGTATTTTATAAAAAGAAGATGATAAATCCATCTATATCACTACTTTGTTTTTTTATTTTTAGCTTTTTTCTAGCACTTAGCGGGGAGATTTATTTGACACATTTATTGCCAATTATTTTTCTAAGCTTAATTAAATTTAGATATTTTTTTGAGATTTTAAAACGGCTATTTTTTCTAAATTTATTTATAATTTTAGTCGCTTTAAGCGTGATTTTATCGGATAATTATCATTTAGCACTGCTTATATTTATCCGTTCGAATTTGATTATTTTATTTGGGCTTTTGCTATTTCATAAAATGGATTTTTACGATATGGCTTTTGGTATATCACGCCTTGGTCTTGGGAGCAAGATCAGCTATCTATTTTATTTTTGTATTAGATTTATACAGATGGCTAAGATGGATTTTTATAAATTTAAACGCACTTTAAAGGCTAGAAATTTTAGCCATACAACCTCGATTTTTGCTTATCAAACATATGCTAATTTGGTCGCAATGCTATTTTTAGGTACGTTTGAAAAATCACAAATACTAGAAAAAACCATGCAAATAAGGGGATTTAATGGCAAATTTTACAAGCTTGAAAATAGCTTAAAATTTGGATTTTATGATATTTTACTTATAATTTTACTCTTAATCTCGCTAATTTTCAAACAAGGAGTTTTGATTTGAGCTGTTCTGTAACTTTGAAAAATATAAAAGCCAAAATTGGCGATAAAATTTTATTTGAAAATCTAAATTTAAATCTCTCTCATAAAGAAAAGATCGCCATAATAGGTCAAAATGGCTGTGGCAAATCAACCCTCCTTGAGATAATAGGCGGTCTTAAAATGCCTTTAGAAGGTAGCGTGGAGATATTTCACGAACCTATGAAAAGCTTAGATGATTTTAGAAAATATAGAAATTTACTTGGATTTTTATTTCAAAATAGTGATGATCAATTTATCGCTCCAAGTGTAATTGAAGATGTGGCTTTTAGCCTTTTAGCAAAGGGGGCAAGCAATGATGAAGCTAGAAAACGAGCTGAGTTTATGCTTGGTGAGCTTGGGATTTTACACCTTAAAAATGAGATAGTTTTTTATCTCTCTGGCGGTCAAAAGAAGCTTGTAGCCTTAGCTGGAGTTTTGATAGCTCAGCCTAAAATCCTTTTGCTTGATGAGCCAACGACTGCGCTTGATTATGAAATGCAAATAAAGGTAGCAAATATCCTTGAGAGTTTGGATATAGCTCAAATCATCGTTTCACACGATAAGGAGTTTATAAATAAGGTAGTTGATAAGGTCTATTTTTTGACTAAAGATGGGCTAAATATAGAAGCTTAGCCCATCTTAAATTTATGGATTATTTTTCTTAAATGGGCAGCTTTGTTTGCCTAATACCCTGTATATTGGGCAAAAGCCTATTAATCCTGTTATCAAAGGCACCAAACCTATCAAAGCCCACCAACTAGCATAGAAATACCATACTCCAACTATCACCAAAATACCGATTACAACTCTTAAAACTCTTTCAAATTTAGACATATTTACCCCTTAATATTTGTATAATTATAGCTAAATTTTTGAATTTTATCTGTGATTACCTTGAATTTTGTGAAATTATAAATTTATATAAAACCCCTTAAAAAGGGGCTTAAACATATATATCAAGCTTTAAATATGTCTTGGAGTAATTTATCTCAATTCCATCAAAGCTACTTTGGCTAACTGGTTGGGTGGATTGGGTAGTTTGGGTATCAGTAGAGCTGGTATCTGTGTTACTATTTGTAGCACTTATGTTAAGCTCTTCTTTGGTGTATTCTATACTTAAGAGCTTTTTCTCTTCCTCTTTTTGCCTAGCTATCTGTTTTTCTAGCTCTATTTGAGCGAAATCTAACGCAGGTTTGCCCCAAAATTTTACCTTCGTATCAATAAGCTTTCCACAAACATCTACAAGAGCCATTATCACCTACCAATTACAAATTCTAAAGCCTTTACAAGCTGCTTGCTGATAAATATGCTGTTTTGGGGTTTGGCACGATTTATAATGCCAAGATGGATAAGCTTTGCAACCTTGATAGAGACTTGCTCTATTCTCTATCTCATTTAAAGAAAATTCATTTGCGAAAGCAACTGCTGTCAAAATACTCAAGAAAAAAGCAATTTTTCTCATATTTGATTCTCCATTTGTGGTTTAAGGGTATATTTAAATGCCCTTGAATTCACCTATCGGCAAAATCACAAATAAATTTAATTTTTTAAGCTTAAAATAGCATTTTTTATTTTATGTGTGTAAATTTGTAACAATGTTTTATAAAAATATAAAAGAACTCTTTTTATTTTTTTAAAATTTGCGAAAATTATATCACATTTTTATTCCAATGAGAGAAAATGATAAAAAAGTTTCTTTTTTTATCATTTTTAGTTGCTAGCTTAGCTAGTTTTTCATTTGGTGCTGATTTATTAGCTAGTCTTACTAATGGCAAAATTAGTGATAATAGCCCTGGTGTAAAGGTGCTTAGTTTAGATGAAGCGAAGCAAGTTAAGGGTGGGTATTATTTTATAAATACTGGTCTTGTCGCTAGAGATACCATACGCACTTATTATTATTATGAAGTAAGAAACGATAATGGTTCTACTGTAAATTCTAACTTTGGCTATGGTTCAAATGTGATTATTGCTGTCCAATTAGGTATTCCTCTAAATAATAGAAACGGGATACCACGCTATGATGTAGTTGCTTTAAATAAACAAGGTC
>NZ_JANQCT010000018.1:0-24102 GCF_024723495.1 Campylobacter sp. RM19073
TCCCCCGCCACAAATCCTAAATAAACTCCAATCTCAAGCAATATCGATAAAAATTTCACAATACTCTCAAATATTTAAATTTTTAAACGAGATTGAATTTGATCTAAAATGCAAAAGCAATATAGATAAAGAGTGCTATTTACTCTCATCGCTTTTAAATTTACAAGATATACTAAATAAAAACAGCAAATTTTAAGTAATTTTTCAGTATAATTCAAACCGCATTTTATGCAAATTTCCTTGCTCTTTTGGCAGAAAAAGGGCTAAATCCATAAGGAGAATATATGAGACATTATGAGCTTTTATTCATCTTAAAGCCAACACTTACAGAAGATGAAGTTAAAGTTAAGGCTGATTTCATTAAAGAGATCATTACAAAAAATGGTGGCGAAATCGCTAGTGTAGTTGAAATGGGCACACGCAAATTGGCTTATAAAATTGATAAATATGAGCGTGGCACATACTTTGTAATCTATTTCAAAGCTCCAACTCAATTAATCGCTGAATTAGTAAGAAATTTAAGAATAACTGAAGAGGTTATTAGATTCTTACCTGTAAAATATGAAAACAAAAAAGAGATCGCAGCTTGGGAAAAACTAAGCAAAGGTCAGAAATTAACTCAACCTAAAAAAGAGCCAAAAACAGAAGAAAAAGCAGCTCAACAAGAGTAGATATAAAGGCTAAATTATGTTTAATAAAGTAGTTTTAGTAGGAAATTTAACTAGAGATATTGAGCTTAGATATATCCAAAGTGGCACCGCTGTAGGTAGCACTGGAATGGCCGTTAATCGTAAATTTAATGTTAATGGCGAAAGAAGAGATGAAACTTGCTTTATTGACATAACTTTTTTTGGTCGTCAAGCAGAAGTGGCAAATCAATATCTAAATAAAGGTAGTAAAGTTTTAATCGAAGGTAGGCTTAAATTTGACACTTGGCAAGACCAAAATGGACAAAACCGCTCCAAGCACTCAGTCGTAGTAGAAAATATGGAGATGCTAGGAGGACAGCAAAATCAAGGTGGATTTATTAAAGATGGCAATGAATCAAGCTACTCTAACAACGGATATAGCACAAATATGTATAATCAAAATAGAGAGTATAACCAAAATAGCGGTGGATTTAATAGAGAATTTAACCAAAATAATAACTACTCTCAAAATCGTAGCTATAATCAAAAACAGGTAGTTTCAGAGCCATACCAAGAAAAAGTCCCAGAGATTGACATTGATGCCGATATTAAATATGATAACAAACCTACTAAATCAAATTTTGATAGTGGCACCGAAAATGAAGAAATTCCATTTTAAAAGGATACACAATGGCAGAAAAAAGAAAATATAGTAAAAAATATTGCAAATTTACAGAAGCTAAGATTGATTTTATCGATTATAAAGATACGGCACTTTTAAAACAATGCCTATCTGAAAGATTTAAAATTATGCCAAGACGCTTAACTGGCACAAGCAAAAAACACCAAGAGATGGTAGAAAAAGCAATCAAAAGAGCTAGACACGTTGCCTTAATACCATACATCGTAGATAGAAAAAATGTAGTTACAAATCCATTTGAAGGTTTGTAATACACAGCGCCCTACTTTAGGGCGTTTGCTTTTACATAATCTCTTTTAGCCTTATAATCAAATTTAAACCGCATTAAACAAATCTCGACAAGCTTTAGTGGTTGGGCTAAATGTTAAGAGCTTTAGTGAGTAACTATTCTTGATTTTATATAAGCTTTGATTGTTTTAGAATTTATCTCTTCTATACTACAAGCAAAAATCCATCACTCCAAAAGATTTTTTATTTTTAAAAATGTTTTTTAAATACTTCGAATCTTTCATCACGCCAAACATAAAAAGTGGTTATTTACTTCATATATTAAATAATAGAGCCTACGCTAACTTATAGTAAATATTATATCATTAAATGGATATGGTTTATATCGCTAAATTATATGTGCTTTTAGATTGTGTTTAGAGCAATTTGTAGAAATATAACCACACAGTTTATAATTATTCTTTTTCATTTTTTACTTTACACCTTTATAATACAATTATATAAAAAATGTGGAAGATAACATTTGTTAAGTGTCATAAAGTATAGAATTTACCCAATTAAAATACAAAAAGAGTTAATTTATAAACACTTTGACTGCACTAGAGTGGGTTTATAATTATTTTTAGATTAAAGAGCAATTTAGTAAAGGCATAAAAGAAGCATATTTTACTTGATGACAAAATAAAACTTAATAAATCTAGGATAATAATCACCCAAAGTTTCTCTAAAGATAGCAATGGCGTGGTATCAAAGTATGCTTATATACTCTACCCATCAAGTCAAACGCTCCTTAGGTATTCATCATCACACTTATCAATTTATAACTCAAATAGTTTTTATATATCTTAGGTGAGAAAATTTTTAAAGTTATAAAGCAAAAATCCCTAAAGCAATCATCAAATTTAAATAGATATTTTCTATTTAAATTTTTTAAGATTAAAATATATAATTATGATATTTATAAAGCCACTTAATTATTAAGTAACCTTATAATATCCAAAATCTATGAAAACCAACTCTTAATCTTATCCCAAATTCCCTTATCAGTAGCCATCTCGCCACTTTTAACGCTAAAGCTATTTTGAAGTTTTTTAAGAAGGTCTATCTGCTCATCATTTAGCTTTTTAGGCATTTGGATTGAAATTTGAACTATTAAGTTGCCAAGCTGCTTAGTGCGAGCATTTTTAACACCCTCTTTAGGTATTACAAACTGCTGCTTATCCTTCGCTCCTACTGGCAAGTCTAAAATCGTATCGCCCCTAAGTGTAGGTATCTTAATACTATCGCCAAGTGCTGCTTGAGTAAAAAATACTGGAATTTCTATATATACATCATCTCCATTTCTAAGAAAATGCTCATCATCTTTTACAACAATACGAACATATAAATCGCCACTCATATCCTCATATCTATTACCCTTTTGGCTAACCCTTATCCTCGTTGCGTTATCTACGCCCTCTGGAATATTTATCTTAATGCTATCGCTTATCTCATTAAAGCCATTACCGCTACATTCAGGGCATTTATCCTTAATACTCTCACCAGTTCCAGAGCACTCCGGGCAAGTTTGCACAAACTGCATAAATCCTTGCTGAATTCCTATCTTGCCACTTCCACCACATTTAGGGCAAGTTTGCTTTTTGCCATCTTTTGAGCCAGTTGCATTACAGCTTTGGCATGGAGTTTTATATCTATATTTTATCTCCTTCTCGCAGCCAAAAACCGCTTCATTAAATTCAAGCGTAAGCCCTATTTCTATATCTAAAGCATATTTATATCTACTTTTAGAGCCCTTTTGACTAGAGCCAAATCCACCACCAAAAAATGAACTAAATATATCGCCCAAATCATCAAAGTCAAATCCGCCACTAAAGCCGCCACCGGCCATGCCTTTTAATCCATCTTTACCATATCTATCGTATATTTCTCTTTTTTCTGCGTTGCTTAAGACCTCATAGGCTTCATTGATCTGCTTAAATTTCTCTTCAGTCTCTTTATCGCCTTGATTTCTATCTGGATGATACCTAAGCGCTTGCTTTCTATAAGCCTTTTTTATGGTATCGCTATTAGCATCTCTTGATACCTCTAATATCTCATAATAATCAAATTCCAAAATATCTTCCTTTATAATTTTAACTGGCGATTTTATCTAAAAATTACTAAATTTATACATAAAAAGCAAATTTATTATTAATTTTTGGTATAATGTCGCTAATTTTTAATACTAGGAGTCAAAAATGATAAATGTATTAATGATAGAAGATGATCCAGAATTTGCTCAAATTTTATCTGAATATTTGATAAAATTTAATATCAAAGTTACAAATTACGAAGATCCATATTTAGGTCTTAGTGCAGGGATTAAAAATTATGATCTTTTAATACTTGATTTAACCTTGCCAGGTATGGATGGATTGGAAGTTTGTAAAGAGATTAGAGAAAAATATGATATTCCTATCATTATTAGCTCAGCTAGAAGTGATGTAAATGATAGAGTTGTTGGGCTTCAAATAGGCGCAGATGACTACTTGCCAAAGCCGTATGACCCAAAAGAGATGCATGCTAGAATCACAAGTTTAATTCGTCGCTATAAAAAAAGCAATGAAGTTCAAGAAGAGATAGCTGATACGCTATTTAGGGTAGATGATAAACGCCATGAAATATCATATAATGGCACACCACTTACCCTAACTCTAGCAGAGTATGAAATTTTAGAGTATCTTATTAAACAGCATAGCTTTTCAGTCTCAAGAGAGCAATTAGTCTATCATTGCAAGAGCCTAAAAGATAAAGATTCTAAAAGTTTAGATGTGATAATCGGTCGTTTAAGGACAAAGATTGGTGATAACTCAAAATCACCTAAGCATATATTTTCAGTCCGCGGAATAGGATATAAACTAGTCGGATGAGATACTCTCTAACTACTAAAATCACGATAATATTTGCTATTGGATTTATCGTGATTTGCACACTATTTTTTATGTTCTTCAAACTACAAAATGAGAGGATATTAGGCAAGATTGGGGAGAATCATTACAACTCAATTAATTGGCTACTCTCGCTATATCAAAAATCAAATATGCCAGAAGATTGGGAGAGATATTTTAGAAATTTTGATCTAGCCTATGTCAAAAATGTAAATTTACAAAAAGCAATCTTTGATAATGGTACAATTGTAAGCCGTGCTGATACATTAATTGGCACAGTAGATACCATCAGTTATAAAAATAATCTATATTTACGCATTAAAAATCAAAGTGTAACTATACTATTAGAATCAACCCTACATAGCGGAAATGATAGCTTATTATTTAGTTTTATCATTGTTATGGCGTTGTTTATATCTTTGTATGTGTCGATTTTTAGAAGCCTAATCCCGCTTAAGAAACTTCGTAGCGATATACGCAAATTCGCAGCTGGAAATATGGATAGCGTATGCGTGGTTAATTTTGCCAAAGGCAATGATGAGATAAGCGAAGTGGCATATGAATTTAATAACGCGGCTTGTAAAATTAAGGATTTAATACTCTCTAGACAGCTATTTTTACGCACCATTATGCACGAGCTAAAAACGCCAATTGGCAAGGGTAGAATAGTAAGTGAAATGATCGAAGATGAGACCCAAAAAGAACGCTTGATAGCTATATTTGAGCGGCTAAATATATTGATTAATGAATTTGCTAAGATAGAACAGCTATTAAGCAAAAGTTATAGCTTAGATTACGCAAAGTATCACTTCAGCCTTATACTAGATCAAGCTAAGGATATGATGCTTTTAGATGATTTTGATAGTAATGTCAAGGTAGAATTAATCTGTGATCCACTATTAAAAGTGGATTTTCAGTTATTCTCGCTTGCGATTAAAAATTTAATAGATAATGCATTAAAATATTCTGATGATAAAAAGGCAATTATAAAGTGCGATAATAACGCAATCTATATAAGAAATCATGGAAAACCGCTTAATCGCTCAATTGAGCATTATAAACAAGCATTCATTAGAGATAATAATGCTAAAACTAGCGGTATGGGGCTTGGGCTTTATATTATAGAGCATATCTGTTCTATGCATAAATTTAGCTTAGATTATAATTATATAGATGGGTTTCATGAGTTTTGTATTAAATTTGGAAGTGTAAATAGTGAAAAATCTTGATCAATTTGATAATCTCGTAGAAGCATTTGGCAAAATTCCTGGTGTAGGCAAAAAATCAGCCATAAAATATGCCTATTATATAGCACTTCAAGATCCATTTTTTGGTCTAAATTTAGCTCACACTATAGAAAATTCAATTCATAATCTAAAACATTGCGTAATCTGCGGAGGAATTAGCCAAAATGAAATTTGCGATATATGCGCTAATGATAGTAGGGATAGCTCATTAATATGCGTAGTAGAAAGCCCAAAAGATATATTAACCATTGAAGATTCTCACTCATTTGATGGGCTATATTTTGTATTTAGCGATATCCAAAGCGTTGAAAAATTAAAAGATATGATAATTAAATTTAGCTCAAAAGAGCTAATCTTTGCTTTTAGTCCAAGTATAAATAGCGATGGTATAATGCTATACATAGAAGATCAGCTAAAAGATATTAATATTAATTTTACAAAAATAGCTCAAGGAATTCCAACTGGTGTAAGTCTAGAGAATGTAGATATGCTCTCGCTTACTAAAGCAATTAAGGATAGAAAGGAGCTTTAAAGCTCAAATGCTTTACTCATTAACTCTGTTATTTTAAGCTCATCAAATTTATTATTATAAAATAGATTAAACGCAAGGACAGCTTGATAAAGCAGCATATCCTTGCCATTTTTAAATTTCAATCCCATATCTTTAGCCAAATTCAAAAATGGAGTTGGTCTATTATATATCACATCAAAGGCAAATTTAGAGCTACCTAAAATATCTTTTAAAATAACCTCATCGCACGGAAGCTCATTCTTACAAAGTCCAGCTGAAGTAGTATTAACCACTAGATCATAACCTGAAGGAGTAAAGCTAGAATGAGTGTGAAATTTATAATTTACAAACTGGGATTTTTTATCACTTCGATTTAAAATTTCAACATCCACGCCATTGATTGATAAAATATATGCAAGTGCCTTAGCAGTTCCACCAGCACCAAGTATCAAAGCCTTATCAATCTTACCAAATTCCAAAATCGCCATCATAAATCCGGGCGCATCGGTATTATATCCTTTGATTTTTCCATTTTTATTAACCAAAGTATTGATCGAGCCTATATCAGCTGCAATTTTATCAAGCTCATCACAAAGAGTTAAAGCTGACTCTTTAAAAGGGATAGTGATATTTGCTCCAGATAGATTATATTTTCTAAATTTAGCAATAATATCACTACCTTGCTCTAATAATACCCTGCCATAAATACCGCTTTGACCTAGCCCTTGCAATGCACTATTGTGTAATCTAGGCGATATGGAGTGAGATACAGGGTTACCAAATAGAGCAAAATAGCGCATTATAAATTCCTATTTTACCCTATATACAAAGGCACCATTTGATATATCTTGGCGAATTTTTTGCATATTAGCCTCTAAATCAGAACCAAATGGCCCAATAAGAATTTTAATAACCGTATTGCCATTTACTACAACTTTATGTGTTTTGTATTTATAGCCACTTGCTACAATTTTTTTGATTAAGGCGCTATTTGTATCTAGCTTGGATACTGAAGCGACTTGTATATATGCACCTTTTTCTAAAGATGGGTTGCTTTGAGATGCGTTTGTTTTAACGCTATCTTTTTTAACTTCAGCCTTTTTAGGCTCAGTCTTTTTAGGCTCAGTTGGTTTGGTTTGAGCTTTTTTATTCTCTACTTTTTTAGGTTCTAAATTTTTAGATACTTCTTGTTTTGTAGGCTCTTTTTTAACCTCTTTTGGCTCAGCTATACTAAATGGCTCTTCTACCTTTGGTGGCAATACAGGTGTAATTGTATTTGACACTGTCTCCATAGTAGCTTGAGCATTCTTATACTCATTTACTATATTTTCAAAACTATCTTTTGAATTTGTAGTATCGCTTACTATAGGCACTTGCTCAAAAAGATCATTTGAGGCATTGCCAACTGGCGTATTAGTCGTAGGCAACTCTGTAGGCAATAAAAGAGTATCGGCTATATCGTTATTTTTGTTCTTATTATCTGAATTTAAGAATTTCATAACAATTAAAACAACAACAAAAACGATAACAAGCAACGCCACACTAATTAAAATTTTACGCACACCGCCGGACTTCTCTTCTTCATTTTTATCTAGCAATATATCTTGTAAATTATTATTTTCTTCCATATTTATCCTTTACATATGCTTTGACCAGCTAGCGCCTCGTTCTTTTTGATACAAAGCGTATGGCAAAGCTAGAATATTATACTCTAATGGCAAATCCATAGTAGGAAACATTCTCCACTCTTGTGGTAGCTTCTGTGATAGCATAACTGAGAGTTTGTTAGCTATTTGACAACCCTCCATAAAGGTGGTGTGACCCTTATGTATATATAGATGTAGATGACCTGGGGTTTTGCTCTCATAGGCTGTAAAATTTATAAACCCCTCCTCTCTTAACATCAGTTGAGCCCTATGCCAAAATCGTTCTGGCATTCTACCATTATAGTCAAAAACGATATTTTCAACCTTATTTAGCCTATTAATTAAAGAGTGTGCTACAACAATTTTTCTCTCTTCGTGCTCTCTTTGGACTGATAAGCTAAGCGGTTCATCTACCCTTTCGAATTTATCAAAATAATACCTACCCTTATGCTCGATCTTTTTTACTGTTATATCTCGCTTAATATAGTAGTGATCGGTTATCATTTTAATAAGTGATAAATCTATACGCTGCATTAGAATGTCGCCTTATTATAAATAATAAACTCATTAGCTAACTCTTTAAGCTCAACTGCGATTTTGCGTTGTTTATCAACATTATTAATATCATCTAGCACATCAGCAATACGATTTGCAATTAGCTCAAACTCACTCTCTTTCATACCTCTAGCAGTAAGTGCTGGACTACCTATCCTTATACCACTTGTGATAAATGGACTTCTAGTTTCGCCTGGGACTGTGTTTTTATTTACCGTAATTCCAGCATTACCAAGAGCAATATCTGCATCTTTACCACTAAATTCTTTATTTAAAAAGCTTACTAGCACAAGGTGATTATCAGTACCACCACTAACCAAATCATACCCACGGCTAATTAAAACTTCGCCTAATTTTTTTGCATTTGCTTTTACCTGTTTAGCATAAACTTTCCATTCATCGCTTAAATTATGCTTAAATCCTACAGCCTTACCAGCTATAACATGCATTAATGGGCCGCCTTGAATTCCAGGAAATATTGAGCTATTAATTTTTTTTGCAAATTCCTCATCATTTGTCATAATTATACCGCCTCTTGGACCCCTTAGAGTTTTGTGAGTTGTAGAGCTTACTACATGGCAGTGCGGAAATGGATGAGCGTGCTCTCCAGCCACAACTAGCCCAGCTATATGAGCCACATCGGCAAATAGATATGCACCCACGCTATCAGCAATCTCTCTAAAGCGTTTAAAGTCAATCTCTCTAGTATATGCACTGGCCCCACAAACTATCATTTTTGGTTTGACAATATTTGCTATATCAGCTACCTTATCATAATTAATCCTACCATCAAGCTCAACACCATAAAAGAAACTCTCATAATATTTACCAGAGCTTGAGACTTTTGCTCCATGAGTTAAGTGACCGCCATGACTTAAATCCATACCTAGAATTTTATCGCCTGGTTTTAAAAAGGCACCATACACACCTTGATTAGCCTGACTACCACTATTTGGCTGGACATTAGCAAACTCGCAACCAAATAGAGCTTTACATCTATCAATTGCTATCTGCTCTATCTCATCTACAAATTCACATCCACCATAATATCTCTTACCAGGATAGCCCTCAGCATATTTATTAGTCAAAATAGAACCCATAACTTCCATAACTTCAGGATAGGTAAAATTCTCACTAGCAATCATCTCTAAATGGCTACACTGACGCTCAAGCTCTTTATTTAAAAGAGTATAAATCTCCTTATCGTAACTTTCTAAATTCATATCTACTCCTTAATTTTTGGTTTCATCGCTGGAAATAATATAACATCGCGAATTGATTTTTTATTTAATAATAGCATTACTAATCTATCAACGCCAAGACCCCAACCAACAGTTGGTGCCATACCATAACCAAGAGCTACGCAATAATCCTCATCCATCTCATGAGCCTCATCATTACCAGCGTCTTTACTCTCTATTTGAGCCTTAAATCTCTCATATTGATCGACTGGATCATTAAGCTCATTAAATGCGTTTGCTAGCTCACGACCAGCAATAAATAGCTCAAATCTCTGTGCTATCTCTGGCTCTTCATCACTTCTTCTTGAAAGTGGCGAAATAGATATAGGAAAATCTGTAATGAATGTAGGATTAATAAGCTTACTCTCAACATAATTATCAAAAAGCTCAGCTTGTAAATGACCTAAATCTAGCTTATCATTTGCTTCAAATTTATCATCTCTTAATTTAGCTAAAATTTTATCTTTATCGCCTATAATATCCCTATCGATACCGCCTATTTCCACTAACGCATCAAGATATTTAATCCTTCTAAAAGGCTTAGAAAAATCTATATTTTCTCCATCAAATTCAATAATTTTTCCTAAATTTAACCTATCAAGCAAGGTGGCAAAAAGCTCTTCAGTCAAATCCATAGCCTCAAAATAGTCATGCCAAGCCCAGTAAAACTCAATACTAGTAAATTCAGGATTATGAGTTAGATCCATACCCTCATTTCTAAAACAACGATTAATCTCAAATACGGCCTCCATACCACCTACGATTAATCTTTTTAGATATAACTCTGGGGCTATTTTAAGGTATCTATCCACGCCTAGTGCGTTATGATGAGTTATAAATGGCTTAGCATTTGCTCCCCCAGCTATTGGGTGCATCATAGGCGTCTCAACTTCTAAAAATCCACGCTCTTCAAAAAACCTTCTAATAGTGCTAATTATGATTGAACGCTTAAGAAAATCATCTCTGACATCACTATTCATAATCATATCTAAATATCTTTGTCTATATCTAGTCTCAATATCAGTTAAACCATGAAATTTCTCAGGTAGTGGGGATATAGCTTTAGTAGCTAAAGTTATCTGACTTGCATGTAAGCTAAACTCCCCAGTTTGAGTAACAAAAGCATACCCCTTAGCAAGTATAATATCGCCTACTTCAAGATTTTTTTTGAATTTAGCATAATCTTCTTCGCCAATACTAGCTAGTGAGTAGTAAATTTGTATATTACCGCTCTCATCTTCTATATTGGCAAATGTGGATTTACCAGCAACTCTTTTTAATTTTATTCTACCAGCTATTGTTACTTCTTTAGTAGCTTTTTTATCGCCATCTGGTAGATCTTTTATATAGTTAAATTCACTCTTAAAATTAGCTATACTAAACTCTCGTTTTAAAAAATGCGGATATGGAGCAACGCCCATCTGCTTTAACTCATCAGCCTTAGCTAGACGAGTCTGCTCTAATTCATTATCAAAAATCAATCAAATTCCTTTTATTTTTTGTTTACTACACTCACTACAAACGCCATAAAGTTGCATTATATGACCTGTAAGCTTAAAGCCATTATCTTTAGCAATTGCTAATTGTCGTTTTTCTATTACTTGATCTTCAAATTCAACTATCACACCACACTGTCTGCAAATCATATGATCATGATGCGGTTTATTGGCTAGTTCAAATTTTTTCCCTTGAGCCCCAAAGCTAATAGATGTTACCATACCTGATTCTTCAAGTAAATTCAAGCTCCTATATACAGTTGCTATACCCACATTTAAATCAGGATAACGCTCCTTAATATGCAAATATAGTTGCTCTGGAGTAAAGTGTTCGCTATTATTATATAGCGTTTGTAAAAGCACCTCACGCTGCTTAGTATATTTTAGTCCATTATCTCGCAACACACGCTTAAAACGCTCTAATAAAGCATCATACTCAATATTTTCTATCATTCTTCCACCTTAGTTGAATTTTGTTCCATTGTCTCATTGCTATCTAAAATTTCAGGCACGACTATTTCGCCATTTTCTAAGCTATTTTGGACGCTACTTATATCCATAGCCATTATAAACTCTCCAGCAGCTAGAAGTACTGGATAGACCTTACTATCTTTGAAATATGGAGAAATTTTTTGGTTTAAAACTGAAATTCTAGATACAATCGCAACCAAAATAGCAAGAACTAAAAATATCTTAGCAGCCCCTACGAAAAATCCAAGCAATCTATCTACAAATCCAAGTCCGCTCATCTTTAACATTTTAGATAGCAAATTTCCAAGCAATAAACATACAAACCAAAATATTAATAAAGTAAGCAAAAACCCAAAGAAAAACTCCGCCGAATCACTAAGCTCATATAGATAAAGGCTGATTTGCTCCCCTACTAAACTAGCATTTCTACTAGCTACGATCACACCGCCGATAATGCCAATTAGCCCAAATACCTCTTTAATAAGGCCATTTATAACACCCTTAATCCCTAAAATCACTACAACGGCGATAACAATAATATCAAACCAAGTAATAAAATCCATCAACTTTGCTCCATTAAATTTAAATTTTTAGTATTAAAACGCATTGCAACCTCTTTTGTAATTATATTCTCATTTAGTGCTTTTTGAATTTCATTAGCCATCACTCTCATACCGCTTTGAGCACTACCAATTTGCATTTGAGATAGTATTTGATGAGTTTTGCCATCTCTTATTAAATTTGAAATTGCGATATTATTTAGCATAATCTCAAAAAGCGCAATCCTACCACCTCCAATTTTTGGTAGTAAATTTTGCGATATTACAGCTATCAAAGATGAAGCCAAAGAGCTCCTAATGTATGATTGATCGCTAAGGCTAAAGCTATCTACAATCCTATCTATGGAGCTTGGGGCTGAGTTTGTATGCAAGGTTGCAAAGACCAAATGACCAGTTTGAGCCGCTTCAATCGTCATCGCCATAGTCTCTTTATCTCTCATCTCGCCGACTAAAATAACATCTGGATCTTGTCTTAAGGCATATTTTAATGCTTTTGAAAATGAGTGAGTATCACTTCCTACATTTCTATGGGAAAATAGAGAATTTTTACTTGTATGGATAAATTCTACAGGGTCTTCAATAGTGATAATATGCCTATTTTGTGTCTGATTTATCTCATTTAAAATTGCTGCTAGAGTTGTGCTTTTGCCACTTCCAGTAGCACCTGTAACTAGTATCAATCCTTTTTGCTTTTTTGCAAGCTCAAATAGCAAATTAGGCGCACAAATATCATCTAATGTAGGCGTTTTAAATGGTATTATACGAAAAGCAGCACAAAGCTCCCCGTTCATTGTATAATAGTAATTAGCACGAAATCTACCAGCCCTATTAAGATCTACTATAAAATCAAGCTCTTTAGCAGATTTTAGCTCCATTTTTTGCTCTTGGCTAAGCAGTGGCAAGCAGATCTCTTCTACATCTTTTGGCGTTAAGGCCACACTTCCAGTAGATATAAGCTCACCATCAACTCTAATCTTTGGCACACTTCTAGCCACTAAGTGTAGATCGCTAGCCTTCCTATCTATAACTAAATCAAGAAAGGTTCTTATACTCATTACTCTACTCAATAATCTTTGGCACTTCAAAGCTTCTGCCATGCTTTTTTGGGGCATTTTGTAATATTATATCTATAACATCGCTCTTTACTGGCTCATCATCACGAAGTAAAGTTCCACCACTTATAGTGCTTACAGCAGCCTCTACACCATCTAAATTTAACTCATTTAAAACATCTACAAAATCTACAATTTTGCTAAGTTGGCTTTTAAACTCTTCTCGCTTGTCATCTGGGATTTTTAATGCGCTTAACTTTTCTAATTTTTCAAGTATTTTATCATCAATATGCACGGCTATACTCTCGTAATTTAAAATTTTGGCGCTCATTATATCATAAGTTTTCTTAGATATAAATTATCAATATTGGTAAGTTTTTAATAATTAGCTA
This sequence comes from Campylobacter sp. RM19073, assembly GCF_024723495.1. Lineage (NCBI taxonomy): Bacteria > Pseudomonadati > Campylobacterota > Epsilonproteobacteria > Campylobacterales > Campylobacteraceae > Campylobacter > Campylobacter sp. RM19073. The sequence continues at coordinate 13,656 of NZ_JANQCT010000018.1, forward strand.
TTATTTGTTATATTTAAGAAAATTTATGCTAAAATTAGCAAATTTTTATTTTAAGGAACTTACTTTGGCAGTTAAAGAGAATATTGATTATATCAAAAGTGAGATAAGCTCTCAAGAGCAGTTTTTAGAAAGCGCTATAAAAAGCGAAAGATTTTTTAGAAAAAATAAGAGAATTTTAATTGCTATATTTTTGGTTATACTAATCGCAATTATCGCATATGGTGTTTTTAATACTATACAAGTTGAGACAAAAATAGAGGCAAATAAAGCATATAACGCACTAATAAATAATCCTGATGATAATAGCTCAAAAGAGCTTTTAATAGCTAAAAATCCATCTTTATACGCACTATTTGTGATTAAAACCGCAGATGATTTAAATAAAATCAAGCTTATAGATGAAGCATTGGCTTTAGATATTGATCCACTTTTAAAAGAGATTTTACAAAATTTAAAAGGTAATAAATCAGCTAAAATTTTATCAAATTATAACTATCTAATAGATGGATATGAGCTATTAAAAGATGGTAAAATCGACGAAGCAAAAGGCGAATTTGCTAAAATTCCACTAAATTCACAATTACAACCAATAGTTAAAAATTTAGAACACTATCAAGGAAAATAGTATGAATTTAAAAAACTACATTTTATCATCCTTAATTATTTTAACTCTTGCTGGTTGCTATACAAAAAGGGGGTATTATGAGCCTGAGTTTGTATCTAAAAATGTGAGTTTTGATGGCTCATTGAGCTCATCTTTGCAGCAAACTAGTAAATATGGAGCTGTCTTAAAAAATGGCAATATACTACTTAAAAATGGTAATATAATAGAGCTAAATTTAGATAAAAATGATAACTTCTTAGGCGAGTATCAAGGCAAATTATTAATATCTAGTATTGATGGTAATTTTAAGGTGTTAATGGGCGAAGATGAGTATTATACTACCAAATTTAAAACTCGCATAGTATCAGCATCTATAAATGACAACCACCTTGCAGCACTTAGCGTTGATAATACCATCTATCTAATAGATATGATAAGCGACAAGTTGCTACTAGAGTATAATGTCGGCGTAGCATATGCCATTGACGCTAAGATGGCAAATCCAGTATTTTTAAACTCAATTATCGTCTATCCAACATTGGATGGCAAAATTATGATAGTAGATAAATTTAATGGTCGCATATTAAGAGATGCAGTAGTAAGTAGTGAATCATTTTTTAATAATATTATATTCCTTGATCTCCTTGGGGATAAGATGTTTGCAGCCAGTGCTACTAAGCTAATGGCGATCTCTACTCAAGGAGTTAAGCACTATGATGGTCAAATCAAAGATGTCTTGATTTATTCTGGGAAAATTTATCTATTTTTAAAAGATGGAATGGTGGAGATTTTAGATTTAGAACTAAATAAGCTTAGTAGCAAAAACTTCAAATTTGCCATATTCTCAGGCGTTATCCCAAAAGATGATAAGCTATATATAATTGAAAAAACTGGATATATGTTTATCACTGATTTGAATTTAAATAATCTTGAAATTGTAAAGCTTGACTCAGAGATTAGCAAAAAGAGTTTTATGGGCGAAAATGCCTTTTATTATGATGATGAAATATTAGAATTAAAATAATGGATAATAGAATTTGTAATATTTTTAACCAGCATAAAATTCTACTTAAAAATCTACAAACCCTTGATATAAAGGAGTTTAGTAAAAAGCGTAACTATCAACTCTTTTTAGGTGTTGATAGTAGTGGATTTTATAATCTGCTTTTTTTTAGAGAGTCTAAAAGTAGATTTATAAATAAGGAGCTTGAAGAGTTAAAAAATATAAGTGAGCTTGTAAAGCGTAAATTTGACATTAATATAGTTAAATTTGGCTTATTATATAACTCTGCGATATGCTCGAAAGTTTTAAAATCAAATTTAGATTGGAAATTCTATGATTTTGTGTGATATTGGCAATACTCATGCCACCTTTTTTGATGGTAGGAAAATTTGGAATTTAAATATTGATGAGTTTAATCTTTATGAACCAAAAGAGAAAATATATTATATAAATGTAAATGAAAGAGTAGCTCAAAAAATCCAAGAGCCGCTATTTATAGATATTGAGCCATATATTAATCTAAATAGCACTTATATTGGCTTAGGGGTAGATAGAGCCGCAGCTTGCTACGCTATAAATAATGGGCTTATAGTAGATGCTGGAAGTGCTATCACGCTTGATCTGATGGCAAATGGATGCCATATAGGTGGATTTATCATGCCTGGTATCACAACAACACTATCAACGCTTAAAAATATCTCTTCTCGCCTAAATTTGCCTTTAAATTCACAAATTGACCTAGAGTGCTTACCACAGCACACTCAAGATGCTATTAGTTATGGAATAATCAAGCCGATAGTAAGCTTAATTAATGAATTCTCCCGTGGAAAATCCATATATCTCACCGGTGGAGATGGGGAATTTTTGTCTAAGTTTTTTTCTCAATCCATATATGATAGAATGCTAATTTTTCGCGGTATGCAAAGAGCCATAAATGAAAATAAGGAGATTTTATGCTAAGTGTAGCACTACCAAAAGGTAGAATTGCCGATCAAACCTTGGAGATTTTCACTCAAATTTTTGGTGATGAGTTTAAATTTGAAGATAGAAAGCTCATTATGCAAAAAGGAGAGTTTAAATTCCTAATGGTTCGCAATCAAGATATCCCGACTTATATAACCGAAGGAGCTGCTGATATAGGCGTAGTAGGTCTTGATGTGCTTGAAGAGCATAGGTGCGATGTGCTTAGACTACTTGATCTTGGACTTGGAAAATGCAGAGTTTGTATCGGGATTAAGGATAATCAAGAGCTAGATTACACCAAACCGGAGCTAAAAATCGCAACTAAAATGCCAAATATCACTAAAAATTATTTTGACCAAAAGGCAGTTGCAGTAAAGATAATCAAGCTATATGGCTCAATTGAGTTAGCTCCGATTGTGGGGCTTAGCGATGCGATAGTAGATATTGTAGAGACTGGCACTACAATGAAGCAAAATGGCCTAAAAGTAGCCCAAGAGATAATGCAAAGTAGCGCTCATCTAATTGCTAATAAAAATAGTTTTATCACTAAACGAGATGAAATTCTCTTGCTTTATCATAAAATCAATAGCATTATCAAAAAGTAATTTTATCATCAATTAAGGTTTTAAATGAGTCCACATATATTCATTCCACTATCTACAATTATATTTTTTGGTATGAATTTATATAGTTATTGGTGGTTTAAAAATAGTTTAATATCTAAATTTAAATGGCTTTTAAGACTGATTTTTACTCTTATATTTCTATTTGAGGTTGCATATTTCATCGCCATTAAAAGCTCTCCACTTCCGCCACTAATCTATCAAATATCCATAATTTGCATAGGTATAAGCTTTATGCTATTTTGCACCATTTTGCCATTTAATTTAGCACTACTTTTTATAAAAAAGCTTAAAAAAAATAGTCAAAAAATAGCTAAATTTATCATTGATATTTGTGTGATTTTTGGCTTTTGTTTGTATATTATAATTGGTGCTTATAATGCGAATTTCAACACCATAATCACTGAGTATAATGTAAAAATCAAAAATCTCAAATCCCCATTAAATCTAGCAGTAATCAGCGATGTGCATATAGGCGAGTTTTTTCAAAAAGAGTATATGGCTAGTATAGTTGATAAAATAAATTTATTAAATCCAGATGCCTTATTTATCGTGGGCGATTTGGTAGATTTAAGTAGTGATGAATTGGGCGATTTTTTAGATCCTTTAAAAGATGTTAAAAGCAAATTTGGCACCTTTATGGTCGTTGGTAATCATGAGTATTATCACGGAATTGATGGATTGCTTAGTAAATTTAAAGAGCTTGGAATTAGAGTTTTAGAAAATGAAAGCGTAGAGATGGGAGGCGTGAATTTAGCAGGTGTATATGATATTACCGGCTTTAAAATGGATAAATTTAAGCCCGATTTTAATCAAGCTTTCAAAAGTGTAAATCCAAATTTGCCTACAATCTTACTAGCCCATCAGCCTAGATCTTTAAAATATCTTAATAAAGATGTGGATTTAGCTATTTCAGGTCACACTCATGGCGGACAAATTTTTCCATTTTCACTCTTAGTATGGATAAATCAAAAATATATCTATGGACTATATAAAATCAATGAAAATATGCAACTGCTAGTAAGCAGTGGTGCTGGACTATGGGGGCCGCCATTTAGAGTTGGAACAAATAGTGAAATTGTATATTTAAAGCTAGGGGATTAATATGGATTATAATAAATTTTCAAACTATTTTGGCTTGGTCGCACACTATAAATTTCCAAAATGGCTTCAAAATGCTATAAATAGCTGGTATGTTAAAAAATTTAAAATAGATATGAGCGAGTTTAATCCAATTAATAGCTATGATAGTTTAAATGCTCTTTTTACTAGAAAATTACAAGCTCCAAGACCACTTGGCGATGGCTTTGTCTCGCCAAGCGATGGGCTTTGCCTTGAGTGTGCTAAGGGGAATAATCTAAAAGCTTATAGCATAAAATCTAAAGAGTATAAAATAGATGAACTACTAGGTAAATCACTTGAAGATGGTGAGCTTGATGGCGAATTTGACTATCTAAACATATATTTATCTCCAAGAGATTATCACCACTATCACGCCCCTTGCGATATGGATATTTTGAGTTTAAATTACACTCCTGGAACGCTATTTAGCGTAGCAAAAAGCGCTCTTTTAAAGCATGATAATCTCTATGCGTTAAATGAGAGAGTCGTGTTAAAAGCAAGGCTAAAAAATGACAAATTAATCTGGATGGTATTTGTAGGTGCTTTAAATGTGGGTAAAATGAAATTTGACTTTGAACCACGCATTCAAACCAACTCAAATCTAACCAAAGCTTTATATAAATATGATAATTTAAGCTTAAAAAAAGGCGAACATATAGGTAATTTTGATCTAGGCTCAACCATAGTTATAATCACTCAAAATAACGCCATCAACTACACAATCAAAAAAGATATGATACTTAAACAAGCTCAAAGCATAGCTAATATATGCTAATTATTAGCCTTTAATTTAACTGCTAGAGCTTGTAGATTTTTTATTCTATTTTCATGGCTTGGATGCGTGCTTAAAAACTCCAATCCACCATCGCCTGAGTGCTCTTGCATCTTCTTCCATAGTGAAACCGCACCATCTGGATTAAATCCAGCCATATAAGCAAGCTCAAGCCCTATCTCATCACTCTCATTCTCATGAGAGCGGCTAAATGGCAGCGAAATTCCCACATTTGCAGCTAAATTTGCAACCCCTAAAATAGTATTATCAACCCCAAAAATCGAAGCTACATTTATTAATCCGCTCTTTATCATCTCTTGGCTTTGCTGCTCTCTGACATGCTCTCTTAAGGCGTGAGCAATCTCGTGAGATAGGATAAATGCTAGCTCATCATCATTTAAATTTAATTTCTCTACAATTGCGGTATATACGGCGATTTTACCACCAGCCATACACCAAGCATTGATAGTATCGCTTGTAATTACATTTACCTCCCAATTCCACTTTGAGCTATCTTGTCTAAAATATGAAGTTTTAGCAATTAATCTATTTGATATATTATTTACTCTTTGTGTTAATTTTGGGTCTTTATTTAGCGTATTTGTCGCCCTTGCTTTATCAATTATCTGAGTATAAGCCTTAGCAGAAGCCTCATTTATCTCCTCGCTTGATATAAGCATCAACTGACCCCTATTAACTTCAGAGTGGCCTACATTTGTGGTATTTTGCACACAACCAAAAAGAAATATAAGAGTAAATACTAATATAAATTTTTTCATTTTAAACCTTAAAATTATTTTTGATAATTCTACCTAATTTTACTTTAAAACTCCCAGCTAAATATTAAATTTGCTAGAATTTAAGATTTATTTGGCTATAATCGCACATTTTATATAGAAATTTAAAGGTTAAAAATGAGTAAATGGAATAAAGATAGCTGGAGAGACTATAATATTTTACAACAACCTATATATCCTGATATTACCAAGCTTAGAGAGTATGAAGATAGACTTAGTAAGCTTCCACCACTTGTCTTTGCAGGTGAAGTAAGGAATTTAAAAGATGAGTTAGCCAAAGTTACTCAAGGCAATGGCTTCTTACTTCAAGGCGGGGATTGTGCTGAGAGCTTTGCTAATTTTAGTGCGGTTAATATTCGTGATATGTTTAAGATTATGCTGCAAATGGCGATTGTCCTTACCTTCGCTGGTGGCTGTCCGGTGGTAAAAGTCGGCCGTGTGGCTGGTCAATTTGCTAAGCCTAGAAGTAGCGATTTTGAAGAGATAAATGGAGTTAAACTCCCTAGCTATAGGGGTGATATTATAAATGGATTTGAATTTAATGAATCTGCTAGAGTACCAGACCCAAAAAGAATGATAGACGCATACTACCAAAGTGCTTCTACACTAAATCTTTTAAGGGCGTTTTCTCGTGGTGGTTTAGCTGATTTACATGAAGTCCATAGATGGAATTTAGGATTTATAAAGCGTGGTGAGCTAGATGAGAAATTTGAAAAACTTGCTTCTGAGCTTACTAACACTCTTAAATTTATGGAGGCTTGCGGGGTTACAACTTCCAATACTCCAACCCTAAGCGAAACTAAGCTATACACTTCTCACGAAGCACTATTACTACCATATGAAGAGGCACTTACAAGGGTTGATAGCTTAAGTGGAGACTGGTATGATTGCTCTGCTCATATGCTTTGGATAGGTGAGAGAACTAGAGGTATTAATGACGCTCATGTCCATTTCTTAAGCGGAGTTAAAAATCCAATTGGGTGTAAAATCGGCCCAAATGCCACAGCTGATGATGTGATAAAATTAGCCAACAAACTAAACCAAAATAACGAAAATGGTCGCCTAAATATCATAATTAGAATGGGTGCTGATAAGATAGAGAGCTACCTACCAAATATCTTAAAAGATGTTAAATCTGAAGGATTAAATATCCTATGGAGTATCGATCCAATGCATGGTAACACAGTAAAAGCCTCTAATGGATATAAAACTCGTGAATTTGATAATGTTTTAAAAGAAGTTAAAAGCTTTTTTGATATTCATAATGCTTGTGGCACTATAGCTGGTGGGGTGCATTTAGAGATGACAGGACAAGATGTTACAGAGTGTACTGGTGGTGCATTTAAGGTTACTCAAGAGGCTCTTGCTAGTCGCTATGAAACCCAGTGCGATCCAAGATTAAATGCCGATCAAGCCCTAGAGCTTGCTTTCTTAATCGCAGATGAAGTGAAAAAATCTCGCTCTTAAGCTATGGTATTTTAGCCATAGCTTTTAGAATATATTAAATTCAAAATAAATATAAGCATATTTTTGGTATAATCCATATCTATTTTTACATAAGGTGATAGTATGGATTATCTACAAATCAAAGGTGGAAAAAATTTAGAAGGCAAAGTGGTAATAAGTGGCGCTAAAAACGCAGCCTTACCTATAATTGCTATGTCAATTCTAGCCAAAAATAGAGTAACAATCCAAAACGCACCACAAGTAGCTGATATAAAAACTTTGATAAAACTACTACAAAATTTAGGCGCTAAGGCTGAATTTACAAACTCAACCCTACAAATAGATACAATGGCTATAAACTCCACAAAAGCCACATATGATATTGTCCGCACTATGCGTGCTTCTATATTGGTGCTTGGCCCACTCCTTGCTAGATTTGGCCATTGTGAGGTTTCACTCCCTGGTGGGTGCGCCATTGGGGCTAGACCAATTGATTTGCATTTAAGCGCATTAGAGAAAATGGGGGCAAAGATAGAGATAAAAGATGGATATGTGATAGCTAGTGCAAATGATGGATTAAAGGGTGCTAATATCGTTTTTGATAAAATCACAGTTACTGGCACTGAAAATATCATAATGGCAGCAGCTCTAGCAAATGGCGTAACTAAGATATTTAACGCAGCCAAGGAGCCTGAAGTAGTCCAACTATGCGAAATTTTAAATCAAAATGGAGTTAGAATTGATGGTATTGGCACAAGCGAATTAACCATATATGGCACAAATAGAACGCTTATAAATTTAGATGAGATTAGAGTAATTCCAGATAGGATTGAAGCTGGAACATATATGTGTGCTGTAGCAATCACTGGTGGAAAGGTTATAATAGAAAATATAAATCCAGATCACCTAGTAGCCATCACTTCAAAGCTTTATGATATGGGGGTTAAATTTGAGTTTAATCCTAACTCAATAAAGGTAATTAGCGATGGCAATTTAAAACCATGTAATATAATCACTACTGAATTTCCAGGCTTCCCAACAGATATGCAAGCGCAATTTATGGCTCTTGCTTGTGTGGCTGATGGAGTATCTAGCATTGATGAGAGACTTTTTGAAAATCGCTTTATGCACGCTAGTGAGCTATCTCGCATGGGAGCTGATATAAAGCTAAATGGTCATATAGCCACTATCACAGGCACAAAGCTAAATGGGGCTGATGTGATGGCAACTGACTTAAGAGCTAGCTCGGCACTTATCATTGCTGCTTTAAGAGCTAAGGGGACGACAAGAATTCACCGAATTTACCATCTAGATAGAGGGTATGAAAATTTAGAATCCAAGCTTACTGCCATTGGAGCTGATATAAAAAGACTTAGTGAGTAGATTATGAGAGTTGATGAGATATTTGAATTAGCTAAAGATTTAGAGCCACTAAATAGGAGCGAAATTTTACCCATTAGCCAAGCTACTGGAAAAATCCTAGCTAGTGATATTATAGCTAGTAGGAGCTTACCAGCATTTGATAACTCTGCTTTAGATGGATATGCTTTTGCTTACGCTGACATAGATAGTCCTCTTAAAATTAAAGGAGTGATTTTAGCTGGAGATAAAAATAGCTATGAAATTAGTAAAAATGAGTGCTATAAGATTATGACCGGTGCGGCATTTCCTAAAGGCTCTGATAGCGTTGTAATGATAGAAAATGAGTCTTTTGATGAGAGTGGAAATTTAATAGTGCCACCAGATACACCTAAAAATAATGCTAGAAAAATCAAAGGCGAAGAGATAGAGGCTGGAGAGCTTTTACTAGCTAAAGGCTCAAGGCTCACCCCAGCTAACATTATGCTCCTAGCAGCTCAGGGAATTAGCTATATTAATACTTTTAAAAATCCTAGAATTGCTGTTTTTAGTAGTGGAAATGAGATAAATGAGCCTTGGAGCGAGTGCGATAAACTATCTATATATAACGCAAATAGCTTTGGTATCATATCAGCATTAAGCCAAAATGGGTTTAAAAGTGAGTATAAAGGGATTTTAAAAGATGAAATTTCATATATAAAAGAGGCTATTAATAGCTGCAGCGATTATGATATTATCATCACAAGCGGTGGGGCTAGTAAAGGAGAGGCTGATTATATGAGTGAAGTATTAAACTCGCTTGATTTTAAGCCATTATTTAGCTCTATTGATGCTCGTCCAGCCAAACCAACAAAATGCTATAAAAATGGTAATAAGCTTATTTTTGTTTTGCCTGGCAATCCTATGTCATGCTTACTAGCTACATATATCGCCGTTATACCTTTTGTTAAAAGAGTTGCTAATTGGAGTGATTATCTACCTAAAACGCAGATTGCGAAATTTAAAGGTAGCTTAAAATTCAAAGCTAGTAGAGCAAATATTGTAATTGGTACAGCAAATAACGGCGAATTTAGAGCTACAAATGATAATATCTATAGTCCTTCGATGATAAGACCAATATCATTATCAAATTCTATATATATCTCTAATATCGGTCAAAGTGAAATTTGCGATAATCAAGAGATAAAAATTTATCAAATATCTTGACAAGTGGGTAAAAATATGATATTATTCCACCCTAATTTACAAAAATGCGGGAATAGCTCAGGGGTAGAGCACAACCTTGCCAAGGTTGGGGTCGCGAGTTCGAATCTCGTTTCCCGCTCCATATTTTTGCTTCTTATATTTTTTATTCCACTTTTTAGCGATACCTTAGTTGATAGACTTCACAAAACTATAAAAGATGAGTATCCCTCTATAAATATCAGCTCTATAAATATAGATAAGCCAGATGATTTACCAAGCAATTTTAATGAATTTATACTAAAAGAGATTATTTTGCTTAATCTGCGTGATGATAGCGGGGCATTTCGAGCGATATACATAACGCCAAATAAGAGTAATAAAAGTATATTTTTTAACTTTAAAATTGATTTTAAACTTCAAGTATTAATCGCTAAAAGGGATATAGATAGAGATCATATCTTAAATTTAGGCGATTATGAGCAAAAATTTGTAAATTTAAAAGATTATGATAAACAAGCTTTAACTAGCATTCCCAAATATCAGCTCATAACTAAAAGCAAGATAAAGCGTGGT
>NZ_JANQCT010000019.1:0-19407 GCF_024723495.1 Campylobacter sp. RM19073
CCCCCCCATTAATCTAAGCTTAAATTTTGATAAATTAGGTAAATTAAAATAAAAAATAAGTAGAATATTTGATTGTTGTTACAAATTGCCACACTTTTCAAGCTCCTTGTAATGAAAAAGACTATAATAAAATCATTGATAAAATATAGCTCAAATTTAATTTATTAAAATATAATAACCATTTAAATCAATTCATCAAAGGACAAAAGTGAAGCTAAAAAAGATTAAACCACTTGATAATGGGTATTTAGAAAGCATTGGATTTGGCTGGCATACAGATCTAGATGGTAGTAAATATATCGCTGATGAGCTAGTAAGCATAACCCAAGATGAGGCCGAGAAATTCTATGAAGCGGCAAATGAGCTTTATGATATGTATGTGGCTGCGGCTGAGTATGTGATTGATAATGATCTATTTCATGAGCTTGGAATTCCATTTAATCTAGTTGATATTATTAAGGCTAGTTGGGAAAATGATGTCCACTGGCACATATATGGTAGATTTGATTTAGCTGGTGGGGTAGATGGTAAGCCTATTAAGCTTATTGAATTTAACGCTGATACGCCTACTAGCGTATTTGAGACTGCGATTATCCAGTGGGCGATGCTGAAATTTAATAATCTTAATGAAGCTAAGCAATTTAATGATTTGTATGAGGCTTTGGTGGAGAATTTCAAACGCTTAGTAACCCTTGAGAAGGATACTGGTAGATTTGATGAGTATTATGAAGGGTGGAAAATCCTATTTAGCTCTATTGCTGGTAGTAATGAGGATGAGAATACCACAAGATTGCTTGAAGCTGCTGCTAGGGACGCTGGGTTTATATGCGATTTTGCCTTTGTAGATGAAGTGGGCTTTGATGATGAAGGGGGGATATTTTGGAATGAGAAAAACTGGGAGTATTGGTTTAAGCTTATTCCATGGGAGATGATAGCCATAGATGAGAGCGATCTGGCTCTAATAATTAAAAACATAATGAATAATCAAAAGGCCATAATCCTAAATCCAGCTTATACTCTTTTGTTTCAAAGCAAGGGGATTATGAAAATTTTATGGGATTTATATCCTAATCATCCGCTTTTACTAGAGAGTAGCTACCAGCCATTAAGTGGTAAAAAACAGGTCAAAAAGCCGTTTTTAGCCAGAGAAGGGGCAAATGTATCTATCATAAATAGCGATGGTAGTATAGAGGCTCAAAATGGCGGCGAGTATGATAATGGCAAATTTTTATATCAAGAGTTTGCTAATTTTGCTAAAGATGATAATGGCGATAGCTATCAAGCGGGGGTATTTTTCGCTTTTGAGGGGTGCGCTTTGGGCTTTAGAAAAGGCAAGGATATTATAGATAATTACTCTAAATTTGTAGGCCATATAATAGAGTGAAGCTAATAGTCGCAATAAGTGGAGCTAGTGGGGCTCATCTTGGGATTAAACTAGCTAATACCACGCTAAATTTAGGCATAGATACCAGCGTGATAATCACTCCAAATGCTAAGCTATCAATGCAAAAAGAGAATTTAAGCCTTGATATTAATGAGAAAATTCAAATTTATGATAATAGCGATATATCCGCACCCCCAGCTAGTGGCTCAGCTATGTATGATGCGATGATAGTCGCACCTTGCTCTATTAATACTTTAGCTAAAATTAGCTGTGGGATAAGCGATAATTTGCTATTAAGGGCTGCTGCGGTGATGATAAAGGAGCGTAGAAATTTGATTTTAGGGGTGCGTGAGTCGCCACTTAGTGCTATATCCTTGCGTCAGATGGCAGATCTTGCTAGTATGGGGGTTGGGATAGTGCCACCGATTTTGGGATATTATACTCAGCCTAGCAGTGTTAGCCAGATTGAGAATTTCATAATAGCAAAATGGCTAGATAGCCTAAATATCAAACACAACCTAATAAGGCGATGGAATGGATAATGTATTTAATAAAAATTATAATCACCAAGTAGATCCCCAATCAGTCAAGGAACTACACCAAGCAATAGATCAAGATATTAAAGCAAATGGCGGTGCTAATGCTTTCATACACAATATTATCGCTCTTTGCTCTATCAATTTCATCTTAGCCAAGGCTATTTATGACCTAAAAAGCAATAGTAAATTTGATGTATTTGCTGGTAAAGGTTTGCTAGATATAAATATCATCAATACCCATACAAAAGAGCCTATATATAGCGGTTTGCCAGCAAAGCACACAAACGATATACTAAATAAATTTAAAAGAGATTACGCCCTTTATCCATCGCTATTTTTCTATGGACTTGGTAATGGCAACTTCTATAAAGCTCTACTGGAAAATAAAAATCATAAGAAAATTGTAGTATTTGAGCCTGAAATTGAGATATTTTTCATCGCTTTTCATCTAAATGATTTTAGCAAAGAGATGCGTGAAAATAGATTTATCCCATTTTGCGTTAGCTACTTAAATGATGCGTATTTGCATATAATTTGCAATCAAAAAGAGATTAAATATAATGCTAGAAACTATGGCTTTCACATATACAATGAGTATTATGAGAAAAATTATAAAGATAGTGCTAATAGTCTAAATAAACATCTATTAAATATCTTGCTTTTAAATATAAAAGCCGCTGGAAATTCTGCTGAAGATACCCTTATAGGAATGAAGCATGTGGTGGAGAATATGCCTAAATTTTACGCTAATTATAGCTTAAAGGATATTTTAAATTTAAACTCAAATCATAATAAAACCGCCATCATCGTCTCAACTGGACCAAGCCTAACTAAGCAGCTTGAAATATTAAGGCAGGTATCGCCATATGCGATTTTAATCGCAGCTGATGCGTCATATCCGATTTTAAAACTACACGATATAAGACCGGATTTTGTAACTACGATGGAAAGAATAGAGCTTAGCGGGGCGTTTTTTGATAGTAAGGCAAGTGAGTTTGATAGCGATATAACCTTCATCGCTAGCTCACTCATTCACCCAAATACAATTAAGCTTTTAGATGGTAGAAATGTAGCCTTCGCCCATAAACCTTTGAAATTTGAAGAGGGCTTAGATGAAGATAAGAAAAACTATATGTGTAAAGGGCCAAGCACGGCTCATTTTGCCTTTGATCTAGCTGTGGAGCTAGGGTGTAAGCAGATAATATTTATCGGTCAAGACCTAGCTATGGCAGATGATGGCACCACTCACGCTAGGGGAATGGTCTTTGGTGAGACTTCGCCTACTATTGCTTCTAAAGAGTATGAGCCAAATATAACCACTGCCTTAGGCTATGGCGGTAAAACGCAGGTTAGATCCATCAAGCTTTGGGATATGTTTAGAGAGTATTTTGAGGCAATGATAGATGCGATTAGCTCATATAGCGATGTGAAAATTTATAACGCTACTGAGGGTGGCTCTAGGATTAAAGGGACTATAGAGGTGCCATTTAGTCAGCTAGCAGGAGAGATTATAGGTGGTGGGGTAAAAAAGAATTTGATAAAACCAGAGCCGATTTTACCACAAATAAGCCAAAGCAAATTAAAAACTCAAAGAGAGCTAATAGAGAATTTTATAAAAGTTGGCAAGGATAAACAAGAGCTAATCAAGGAGCTATTTAAGCGAATTAGCAAGTTAGTAGAAGCGGCAAATGCGGATTTGTCAAATGGCAAGGAGCCTAGATATGCGAAATTCTATGAGTTAAAAGAGCGAATAGATAGGCTAAAGGCGAATTTAGATAGCGATAAGATCTTTGATAGCGTGTATATGAGTGCGGCGTATAACTTTTGTTTGCACCAAGAGCTTGAGTTTGCTACTTTGATGGTGCGTCCTGAGAGCGGTAAAAGCGACCGTGATAAGAAAATCTTTGAGTATGTCAAACAGCATGGATACTACTTTTTTAGCTTAGCTGGACTGGTACAAACCACGATCGATACGCTACAAAACGCATTAGATGGGTGGAGTGAGTAACTATATATTGTATTTTACACTCTTTTGATTTTAAATCGCATACCTAATATATTAATTATTTTATATATTTTATATTGTGAATTTTTTACTGATAATACCTTTTCCATTGGCTTTAATTTTTTTGCATAATTACGAATATGATATTTATCAAGATTTTTTCTTAAATTAGAGATATAATTTTTATCAGTTTGACTAATTGAAACAAACCCATCTTTTATAATCTCTTTCATAACCAAATTCATTTTAGATATATTATTAGCATTTACAGAAATTGCATTAGAATCTACGCCTAAAGTTACTGCATATTTACTTAAAGAACCCCATAATTCTTGATCATCATACGAATGAGGTGGCACAAAAGTTTCTATACCTTTTTGTTTTAATTTGTGAGATAAAGCTATATCCTCTCCAACAACCTTAAAATTTTGAAATGTATCAGTATTTTCAAACATATAATCTAGCCACTGGGTTTTTAAAAACCAACTATGACCAACAAAATCAACTTTAGCAGTATAATTTAAATTACCATCCCAACCAATTCTAAAATAATCTTTATTACATTTATTTGGATAGTTTTCTGGATTAACCAGCACAATACCTATTGTCCCATATAGACCTTCTTGGATACACATTTGTGTTAAACAATTTTCTAACCACTTAGCTCCAGGTATAGTATCATCATCAAAAATACAAACATATTGCGACTTTACTTGTTTTCTGGCAAAATCAAATCTTTTCCAAACGCCATAATTTTGATCACAAATTTCAACAATATCAAATTCTTTTAACAAATCATCATTAAAATGAATTTTATAATCTTGCGCTATTCCATCTTGAAATAACAATATCTCTTTTGGTTTTATACTTTGTTTTTTTATAGCATCTAGTTGAATGCGTAAATTTTGCGGCTTTTTATAAGCAGTTAAAACGACACTAACATCAACATCATAATCTTTTAGCATAACGCAATTTTGTTTGGCATAATTGCTATTTTCATCCATGTAAGATCTCGTATTTTTTTGATGTATAAAGTTATCAATACAACTACCAAAATCTATATAGCAATTATTTTTATTATTTTCATATAATTTGGCTATGATGGCTTCAGACATAGGTCCAGCTGATACAATATATAAAATATTATCTTGATTGCCAAAATCTTTTTTAATTTGCTCGATCATCTCATACCCTTTATTATTCCAAAAAGATATACAATCATCGCCTACTTCATAATGCTTTAAAATATTTAAATTTCCTATTTTTTTATTTTTTGCTCTATAATTGGCAATTAAGATAGCGTCTCTTGTTAGGGTGGCAAATTTATCTTTAAATCTTTTATAATTTGCATTAACCCAAAGATTGGCAAAGGTGATATTTTTATTTTTTATTTTGCTTAAATACCATACATAGGCAGCAGGATCGCAACATGGACATGATATTCCATAAAAAATATTATCATCATCTAATTCTAATGTTGATAACAAATCTTTTCCTAATTTAGATATATAATTTGGCGATTCCCAGCCCTCTATTGCTTTAACGATTTTACCACACATAATAGCGCGTTCTCCATCGCCATATCGCAATAAAGCAAAATTTTGTCCATTTTCAATTTTTGACCATATTCTATCAAATTCTTTATCTAAATATATTTTATCTTGCATAATATTCTTTCAAATTTAGAAATTTTCTTACATATTTTTCAATTCGTTGGCTTGCCATCCCATCACCATATGGATTGATCCCATCTATTTTTTGATTATTTTTTAAGGCAACAAAAGACTCTTTTATTATTAAATCATAATCAGCTCCAACAAGTTTAGCAAAACCAGATTCAACACCTTCTTTTCTTTCTGTTTCATATCGTAAAACAAGCAGTGGAACTCCAAAACTAGGAGCTTCTTCTTGAATACCTCCACTGTCAGTTAAAATTAATTTTGAATTTTTCATAATTAATACTAAATTTGGATAATCCAAAGCATCACATAAATATATATTTTTTTGTTTATATAACTTATTTTTTATTTTTTCTCTTACATTTGGATTAGGATGAATAGGTATTATAAATTTATGCTTTTGAAATTTAGATGCGATATAGCTAATAGCATTTAAAATATGTTCTAAACGATCCCCATGATTCTCTCTTCTGTGAATTGTTACTAACACAATATCATCGTTGCTTAAATCAATGCCAAAATCATTCCAAAAATTTTTAGCTTTATTTATAATTTCTTGTTCTAACAAAAATAGCGCATCAATACTTGTATTGCCAACTTCATAAATAGATGATTTGTGTGTCAAATTCTCATTTTGTAAATACTTTACAGATAATTTCGTTGGAGCAAAATGAATATTGGCGATCCTTGCTATCATTTGTCTTAAAGCTTCTTCTGGAAATGGTTCAAACAAATTGTAGCTTCTTAATCCAGCTTCTATATGACAAATTGGAACTTTAAAATAATAAGCACTTAAAGCACCACAAAATGCACTCATAGTATCACCTTGAACAAATGCTAAATTAATTGCGTTATTTAAAAATATCTCTTCTAACTTTGCTTGTAATATAGATTGTAATGAACTTAAACTTTGATTTTCTCTCATTACATTTAAACTAATGGTTGGGGTAATACCAAAAAATTTTAAAGTTTGATTTGATAATTCTTTTTGTTGTTCTGTATTTATGACTAATACATTATAGCACATTGGATATTTTTTAAATTCCAAAATTACCGGAGCCATTTTAATAACTTCTGGTCGAGTTCCAAAAATAAAAGCTATGTTTATCATTATATAAAAACTATTCCTTATTTTTTATTTTATTAAAAACAGCTCTATCCACTGCTTCATCACAACCTCTTTGCTAAATTTATTTTAGTTGTATCTTTAAATCATTCAAGATAAATCCCCATTTAAACTACAAACCATACCATATTTGGCTATAATTATACCAAAAAAGGTTAAAAATGTTTCACATTATATTTAGTGCTGATGAAAATTATATCAAATATACTGCCGTGCTAATAAATAGTATAATCAAAAATACAAATCTAAATTTAAGCTTTAAAGATATATGCCAAAATGGCGGCTTTAATGCTCCAAAAGATAGTTCATTTAGTAGTTATGCCAATCTAAATTTCAATGATTTAAGCCAAAAAGAGATGGCTGAAGGCTATATATTTCATATCTTAAGCGATAAAATTTCAACCACCACGCAAGATAGATTAAAAGCCTTAGAAAGTAGGCTTAATCAAATCTACCCCTGCTTAATTCTTACGCATATTATAGATGAGAGTAAATTTTCTAGCTTTCCTACCTCTGGTGCAGCGCACACCAATCTCTTGCCATATTACCGCTTAAAGCTAGATGAGTATTTAGACCATAGCGTTAAAAAGTGCTTATATCTAGATTCTGATATGCTCTGTCTTTGCGATTTAAGGGAGCTTTTTGCTATTGATTTAAAAGATAATATATTAGCCGCAGTTAATGATCCAGGCACCAAAAAACGCAAGATTAAATTTAAAAATAATAACAAGATAATTACGCATAAATTTACAAATGATTACTTTAATTCTGGATTTTTACTCATCAACGCCAAGGCTTATAGGGATAACCAAATAGAGCAAAAATGCCAAATGATCGCTCAAAATGCCACCTATATCAAAGCAGCCGACCAAGACCTACTAAATGCCACAATCACGCAAGATAAGCTATTAAAGCTACCTATTGCTTATAACTTTTCATCTATTAGCTTTTGCTTTGCTATTTGTAAAGATGAGCAAAATCACCGCCTAAACTGCACAAGAATGGAATTTATGCAAAGCTATAAAAATCCGAAAATCATCCACTATGGAGAAAAGCCGTGGAGATTCTTGCAAAGCTACACCGATAGCCAAAATAGAAATATAAATGAAATTTGGTGGGAGTATGCTAGTGATACTTTGGAGTTTAAAGATGAGCTTTTAGAGATAAAAAAGGGTATAAAAGAGTATAAAATTTTTGCTGCTTTAGGTGGTGAGATTTTACGAGTTGGTGGTGGAATTTACGGCTATTTTGCCATTAAAAAGCTTATAAATAATCCACAAAATGATCTAGATCTAAATAGCGAAATTCCAGATGATATTTTTGGGCTTTGCTGTATTTTAGGTGAGATGATTATCTATGCTAGAAGGCATAAAAAGGGTGCTTTGAGCGTTTTATTAAAAGCGCATAAAATGAAAAATATATTTAAAAAATATAACACAAAAAATTTTCTATAATATAAATTTATTAAAGTTGCAAATATAAATTCGCAACTTTATAAAATAGCTTAAAAGCCTAAATTTACTCCACCATCTTCGCTAAGCTCATAGTTAGCATCACGACCTTGATTATAGCCCAAGCCACTGCCTAAGGGACGACAAATAAAGCCCTCTTTCATTTGTCCTTCTATGATTTTAGCGTAGCTTAGCTTTGACTCAGCCCTAGTAATCTCAACTTCGCCAACCCTACTCTCTACTCTCATATCGCTTGTGCTTTGCTTAGTGTAGCTATCTTTTAGGGCTTTTCCTTGAGAAAAGCACTCAAAGCGTTCGCCGACATTTAAATTTTGTGTAAATACCACATCTTTCCCATTTACACTAGCGATTTTTAGGGGATAAATCGCATTTAAAATATCGCTTGTGATTTTATCGGCAATTTTTTTGTAGGCTGTTTCATTTGATTTTAAATCATCTCCTACGCTTAGACTCATCGCTAAAGTGTTGCTATATTTAATCTCTCTTGTAGCAAATAAAATCACTTGATAATCCACCACCAATTCTGATTTTGTGATATTTTTGCCTGTGAGATTATTTTGTTTTGAGCTGGTTTTAGCAGATTTTACATCAAAAATCATAAGATAATCACTACCGATCACATTTTTAAGCTTATATATTTCATCGCTATTAGCATTGCTACTTTTAATCAAAGCCTTTTCCATCTCATAGTATCCACCATTATCTCTATCTAGGATATTAAATTTTCTTGACTTAGTTAGATTTGTGATTATATGGCTTTTTAGATTTTCACCAAGTGCTCTAAGATCTGTAGAAGTAGCGTTAAATACCACTAGACTTCTTCTTTGCTTATTATCTAGCCCTGGTGCTTTATAGCTTTTGGTTGTTTTTGAGTTTTTTATCTCTACTACTGCTACCCATTTGCCTGTGCTATCTTGATTAGCACTGATAATCTCATAGCTATCAACTCTACCTTTTGTGGCTTTATTTATATGCTCGTTGTATATATCTGTTAAATTTGAGCCTTTATCGCTAGTTATGGCTGTGGTTTGAGTTAGCTTAACTGAGTTTATATCCACGCCTTTAATCTTGCCTAAAGCCTCGATAATAGCGTTATTTATAGCCTCTTGCCTTGTTAATCCATATCCTTCGCCAATAGCTGTTTTGGTGCTAGTGTGAGTTATAACCTCAGCATTTAAAAAACAAGTCAAAAAAGCAAATATAAATAGATATTTTTTCATATCAGCTCCTAAAAATCATCTATCGTATTTACCACTTTTGAGCTCCTTTGAGTAGCCTTAGCTGGTTGGGTAGAAGTTGAAGTAGCGGTTGAGTTCTTTTTATCTGATACGGCATTTGTAACATTTAGATAGTTAGCATATGAGTAGTATCTAACGACCCCTACATACTCCACGCCATTTTCATCGGTATAATCCCATTTTTTTAGCGTCCTAATTCCACGGATATTACCTGAAGCGTTTGTCTTTATAGTTTGAGAAACTCTATCTATTATACTCTCTAGTGCTTCTTCTTGGATTTGAATATCGTTTGATAGAAGATTTCTTGTCTCTTTTATATTTTGATTTAGAGCTTCGCCAGTTTCCCTCTCATCAGCAAACGATACACTAGTGCTTATAAACTCAATTATCCCAGCATCAGCTTGTGATGAGGCTGAGTCTTTGGCTATACTCTCTTGTCTATCTGCTATTTTGCTATTAGCATCAGGTAAATAACCCCAATTTCCATAGCTTAAAATAATAGGAGCACCATTTTCATCATATACAAGTCTAATTCCATACTCTTGTATAAAACCAGCTTTTTGTTTTGGTAGATACTCTACTACTGGTTTGCCACCTTTTGCTTTTATGATCCAAGGGGTTCTATTTTTCATATCTTTTGCTATTTGTCTGGTTTTTTCGCTCATCACAGCGATAACACCTATTTTATAATTACCCCTTTTTGTCTGCGTTATAACCGTTTTTACCGGCACAAGACCGCTCATATTGCCAAAAGCTTTTATAACTGTTTTTTTAGTAAATTCATCCTTTAAAAGCTCTTTTTTTCGCTCTTCTTGTAATCCTTGTGTCTCTACGCCTAGCTCATTTAAGGCCTTATCGACTTGTGCGCTTGCTAGTTGTGTTAGCTTACCTAAAATTTGAGAGATGGTGCCACCTTTTGGCAACTCTTCGAATTCTCTAGCATTGTCTGATTGGTCTGTTTTGTATCTATTTATACTGCTTGTAGCTATTCTACCAAAGGCATCTTTTATAAATTCGCCTTGTAGTTTTAGCATAGCTCTATTATAAGCATTTTGTAAAGACCTAGCGAAATTTTTATCAGTAGGCTTTAGCATTACTTCGCTACTTCCAGTGTAAAATGTCTTGCCATCTTTTGTGATACCATACTCTATGCCAAATTCATCTTTAAACTCATCAAAAAAATCATCCACACTTTTTGGCGTTATATCTTGGGTGCTAGCGTCGCTTATTTTATTTTGAATATCCACATCGGCTTGAGTTATCTCATTAGCTACCTTATCTTCCAT
Source organism: Campylobacter sp. RM19073 (assembly GCF_024723495.1). Lineage (NCBI taxonomy): Bacteria > Pseudomonadati > Campylobacterota > Epsilonproteobacteria > Campylobacterales > Campylobacteraceae > Campylobacter > Campylobacter sp. RM19073. Next base: position 10,730 of record NZ_JANQCT010000019.1, read on the forward strand.
CCCAAAAGCAAGAGAGACAAAAACCGCCATTGATAAGAGTATTTTTTTCATTATAAATATCCTTTAACTAAAGTAAATTTAAGTTTTAAATCCTAAATTTCAATCAAATTTCACCAGCTTACGCTATCATTTGATCCAGATTTATTTATTGTTTTCTCATCTTCCCAATATACTAGACCTGAGTTTAAATCAGTCAATCCTAGTAAGAATAGATACTCCACCTTTATTTTGCCATTGCTTAGCTTGATATTGTCTTGACGAATTTTACCAAATAAAGAAAAATCAGGAGAGACTAGAGTGCCCTTTTTGGCTATTGTTTTTTGGTTAAACTCATCATTATCCCTCAGACCCCTAACATCTTCACTCATAGAGTCCAAAGCCCCACCAGAAGCCACGGCAGAGGTTAATATAAATTTGCCCGATCTTCTCATAGCTTGAGTTATCTTTCTAGTTAGTTTTTCTGTATCTAGTCTAAGTGCGGTATCATTAACGATACGCCCCATTGCTACAACCTTTCTTACGCCTGGCTTTTGATTTACAAGGGCTGGATCGCTAAGTAAGCTATTTATCATACTCTCAGCTGCTAGCTCAAAATCCTCATTGCTTAATCCAAGCGTGATTGTATCTCCTTGATTGATTTTACCACTATTGTCTGTATAAAATGGCTGATTTGTACATCCACTAAGCAACAAAGTTGCCGCCACAACGCTGATTAAAGTAAATTTTCTCATCTTATAACCCCTTTGTAGTTAGATAAATTTTAAAACTCTTAGCTCTTTTATCTTGAGCTACTTTGCTTATGGAAATTTGGCGATAAGCATTAAGTCGTAATACCTTATAGCTCTCATCAATTGAATTTCTTAGCTCAAATCCACTCTCATCTAGCCAAGCCACTCTATAAGCCAAATCCATATCTTTAGTGCTTTTTAATATGATTTGAAACTCCAATAATCCAAGCTCATTAAATCGTTGATTTATATCTTGGATTATATCTTTATCTATGGCTTCTAAGCTTACTAAATTTGAGCTATAGCCTTGATTTTCTAATCTTATGTCGCTATTTCCAGCACAGCCAAAAAGCATAGCACAAACCAAAAACATTGCTATTTTTTTCATTTTTACCTCTGTATTATAATGGATTTTATCATATTTTTATCTGTTGAGCGTAGCCATATCAAAGCATCTTTTGTCCTATCTATTTTAGCGGTATCTATAACCTTACCACTACTATCTTTAATAGTATATGAGCCGCTATTTTCTACCATAGCGATACTTGCTATTTTAGGTAGTGTTTGCCATGACCTAGTATCTGCTTTATTTGTAGCTGATACTAAAAGGCTTGTAGCTAAAGATGCTACACCACCAACCTCGCTTGCTACAACACCGCTAGCTGTGGATTTAGCTACCATTGATAGTATGGATTTAGTAACTATCCAAGGGAGTTCTATTTTAAATTCAGTAGCAAAAATATTATCAAAATTGCTAATTTGAGTTGCTTTAATCCCATTTATGCTTATATCTTTATAGCTAAACTCACGCTTTTTAAGCGTTGGCAAGGATAAGTTCAAAGTCGCAACCCCATCGCCAATCATATATGGAATATTTATAGCAAATTCATCTTTTATAGTCCCAAGACCATCTTCATAGGCTAAAAATATATATCTTTTGCCACTATCTTTTATGCTTTTGGCTCTATTTTGTAATCTCTTATTTATAGTTGATACTAATCTATTTTTAGGATTAGCTATAGCTATTTCACGGAATTTATCTGCTGAGTTTTTATAATCCTTATCTAAATAAAAAAACACAGAAGCTGCGTAGGTAGCATATGGATTAATGAATACTTCGCTAGTTTTAAACTCTTTAAAAAGCCCAGAATATTCATCATATACTAATTTAGTATTTTTTAAATTCTCCTTATAATTTGGATCATTTTTTCTATTTTTAGCTAGTTCATCTTTAGCGGCTTTGATTTGTGGGGCGAAATAGTCTTTAGCTCTATCTTGGCGGATTAAGGCACGATTAAACTCCACTCTAGCACTCTCAAAGTCATTTAAACTCATAAAATTAAGCCCCTTATAGACATTTACCATTATTCTTTCATACAAATTCCCATCATAATCAGTAAATGTATCATTTAAAAGCACTCCAACAAGATTTTTAAGAGCCTTATTACCAGCACTCTCTAAATCCACATCATACTTATACCTATCTTCTGCAATATCTAAAAGCTCATTGCTAAGTGCGAAATTTTGGCAAATTCTTGCGATAGAACCTGCGTTTATAGCTGTATAAATCGGATCTTTTCCATCCTTTGCTCTTTGTAGCTCACTATCAAAATAGCTTTGCTCTAAGCAATCTAGTGAGCTAAATTTATTTGTATAATCAGCCGGTTTCATAGCTATGGATAACGCATTAGGCACAGCACAACCACTAAATCCAAGCACAATTGCTAAAAATAAGATAGCAAATTTTGCCATATTTTAACTATCCTTTTAATATTTTTTCTTAAAAGTATATTTTTACAAAGCAAATCAATGGTAAATTATGTATTAAATTTATATTAATTAATTATATTACTTTTGTTATATTTTTATAGATTAAGTATTTAATTAAATAGCACTACAACTATATAAATTCCATTAAACTAAATTTAAAATCTTAATAATATTAGCCATATCAATATCAAATCCCAAAACCATAGCCCCAAGCACTCCATCAACCATCAAAACACTAGGCAAAACCAGAGTTAATTCAAGCTTTGAGCCAGTTTTGATGGCGTAGTTTTTAGGCAAAATTCTAGCTACAAATTTCCTTTTAAAAGGGTAAAAATATCCATAAATTCCACTCGGCGTTAGCATATCCCCTAAATGATGGATAATCATTCCAAAGCCTATAGCTCCAAGTGCCAAATAGCCAAAAATAGCCCACGCTACAAACAGCAAAACTGGAATAAAAAGAAAATGAGTAGGACCTCGGTGGGTAAAAAATGTCGCCGCTACCCTAGAAATTAGCGGAAATTTACGCGAAATAAAACTCCTAGGCTCATCAATATCAGGCAATACAGAGCCTAGTAAAATCAGTCCAAAAATATAGATATTTTCAGCTCTATCCACAGCCCCCACAAAACAAATCGCCCCCAAAGCCCCAAGTGCAAGATGAGTTTTAAATGTCAAGCTTCTCTCCAATCCATAGCCCACAAACCGCAGCTATAAGCACACCAAAACTAAATATAAATGATAGCTTAAAATAGTCTAAAAGCTTGATATTCACTCCACGCAATTTTAAACTAACAAGCCATAAAAGTGTCGCTAAAGAGCCAATGGGAGTGAGCTTAGAGCCGATATTGCACCCTAAAAGATGAGAATACACAAGCCCCATATCCGCCCCAAAATCCCTAAGTGCCAAATCCCCTAGCATAACCATAGGAAGATTATTTATAAGTGCTGAGCCAATACTAGATCCAACTGCTATGCCAAGCATAGAGGTAAATCTATCCAAATTTGCTAGAGTATGGATATTTAAGCGTAAAAACTCTAAAATTCCAGCCATTCCCACGCCATAAACCATCACAAAAAGCCCAATGCTAAAAATCACTACCCCAAATGGAGCCTTGCTAAAAAGCTCGAATTTACCGCCCTTTTGCATCATTATAGCAATCACCGCTACAATCAATATAAATCCACTAATAGGCAGCCCCATCGCCCCAAAAATCGCACTCCCAAAAGGCAAAGAAATCAATAATCCAAAAGCGATTATAAAATCAAATTTACCCATTTGCCTACTTGGTAAATGAAACTTTAAAACCTTAGGTAACTTCCTAATCAAAATCGCCCAAAATATCACACACGCAGCTATAAAAGCAAAGCATTGAGCCAAAATCATAGAGCCAAAATACTCACCAAAAGAGATATTAAAAAGCTTAGCGGTGATGATATTTGTAAGGTTTGAGATGATTAAGCCATTTGAGCCAAAATCGCTTAAAAATCCAAAAAATATTAAAAATGCCACCAAAGGAGAGCTAAATTCTTGATTTGCCTTAGAAAAGATAGCAAATATCAGTGGCGTAAGCACCAAAATCGCCCCATCATTTGCTAAAAATGTAGCCACAAACAGCCCAAAAACCATCATAATAGCAAAAAATTTAAGCGTATTAATCTTATAGCCATCACTATATCTAGCACAAGATAGTATAATCTTACTAGCTAAGGTATCAAAAAAGCCCATCTTTTCTAACGCCATAGCGATGATAATAAGCCCTACTAATACAAAAGTAGAGTCCCACACCATCGCTAAGACCTTAAAAGTATCTGCTAAACTAATCACGCCAAATATCAGCGTAGCAAATCCCCCAAGAGCCGCACTAGCCCACACAGGCACTCTAAACGCTCTAGTGTAGATCATAAGCATAGAGATAGTAAAGATTATAAACGCCATTTAAGCCTTCATATCAATCACATAGCGAAACTCTCCAGAGCCGTTTGTCAGCTTCTCATACACTTCATCGATTTGCGATGGACTAATCAAAATAGTCTCAGGGTAAATTTCATTTTCAAGCGAAAAATCCATCATCTCTTGAGTCTCACTAATCCCACCAATTAGTGAGCCATAGACCTTCTTACCAGCTTTATGCACTAGCTCAATAACGCTTATGCTAGGCGCTATCTCATAAGGCGGAAGTCCTACAATAGCCAACTCTCCGCCAAATTTAAGCAGATCTATATAATCTCCTATATTATATGAAGTTGGAATAGTAGAGATGATGAGATTAAATCGCTCTTTTATCTGATTTTGGTCTGTTGAAGTATAAAAATTTGTAGCGCCAAGCTCTAAGGCTTGAGATTTTTTCTTATCATTTCTAGCAAATACACTAACTTCAGCGCCCATTTTAACAGCGTATTTTAAAGCCATCATTCCAAGACCGCCAAATCCAGCCACACCTACCTTATCCCCGGCTTTTATCTTAGAAAATTTAAGCGGCGAATATGTCGTAATCCCTGCGCACAATAAAGGGGCAACCTTATCCAAAGGAGCATTTTTAGGCACTTTAATGGCAAATTTTTCACTCACAACTATATTATTAGAGTATCCGCCATATGTGTTTTCATTATTGTGGAAATAATCAGTAGAATTATAGGTATAAACTGTCTTACCACTTTGACAAAACTGCTCCTTGCTAGCCAGACACGCCTCACACTCCCCACAGCTATTTACCATACAGCCAACCCCAGCATAATCGCCAATTTTAAATTTGCTCACATTTTTACCAACTGCGACTACTCGTCCAACTATCTCATGCCCTGGAACGCACGGATACATAGTACCACCCCACTCATCTTTGGCCGTGTGTATATCACTATGGCATATACCAGAATACAAAATTTCAATCAAAATATCCCCATCACCCAAGCTATGGCGAGTAAATTCAAAAGGGGTAAATTTAGAATCCTTAGATAGCATCGCATAGCCCTTAGCTGGGATTTTACCTACAAAAACACTGCTCATATTAATCCTTTAATCAAATTTTGGCAAATTCTACCCAAATTTATTAATATTTGAGTTAAGCAAAGAAAATTTAAATTCAATTATTATTTAAATAATATTTAATAATAATTATATATAATACCAAACTAGTCTTATTTTTAGGAGATATTATGAAATTATCACTTATTGCATCAAGTGCAATAATCAGTTTAGGATTGGTAAGCAATGCTAATGCTAAATACATATATCCAAATCAAGGTGATTTGGAAGATTACTTTGATGTGCGTATAGCTAATGATACCGCAAGTATGACGATAAAGGATACTTATACAAACGAAGCGTTAAATATCCAAAGCAATGTAAATGATTTTGTCGTAGATAAAATAAATAAAGAAAATACATTTACATATATCAATGTAGGCACTCACTCACTTGATATAGAAAACATACGAGATAGTGAGCTAGCAGATACAGCATCTAGAATGTATAATGCAAACCTTAGCGCTTCTAATGTCAATTTAAAAGATATGAGTTTGGAGTACTATAAAAATGCAAATTCAATAAATGCAAATGTGAAAATAAGTAACGATCCGCAATCCAATACTTCAAACTCCTCTATTTTAGTCATAAGTAGCTTGTCAAATGACAGCTCTAATGCTTCCTTAAACATAGCTGGAGCTTTAGAGGCTAGTAAAACTAAATTTGAAGGAGCAGCTACTAATGGAAATTTGAACTTTAATGTTGGAAATAAAGCAAATATCACAGATTCTAGATTTTTAGTGCTAAATAGGGATTTAGGCAATCTAGCATTAAATAAATTTACATTTATGAGTGCAGAAAACTTCAATGAAGATATAACCACCAAAAATACAGCTGGAGCTAGCTTTTTTAAGAGAATTGATGAAGTTTTTAGTAAAGAACTCGCAGATAAATTCTCATCAATAACAAATGGTAGCTACCTTACTAGAATGGATTTAAAAGACTTAGTAGAGTATAAACTAAGCGTAGAAAAAGATGGAAATAAAGAGTATCTTATCATTAGCGGTGGTCCAACTAGCAAAATAAATAGCATAAAAGCCATACTTGAAACTGAAAAAGAGTATCTAAATGCTGTGATTAAAGACTATGATTTAGAAGAAAATGCCAAATTCAATCCAGTTATGAAAGATAGCTTAGAAAACCTAAAAACACAAATTGCCAATAAAGATAATCTTATTTCTAAGATAAATAGTAGCGGTGGTGATGAAAGCAAGCTAAGCACACAAGAAAAGATGGAAGCGATCGGAATTGAGATTACTCAAACTTCTAAATTTATATTTGAAAAAGTATCTAGCCTACAAACTAGACAAGCAAATGGCTATAAACTACTTCTTACCACAGGAGTAGTTGGCGGAGCGAACAATACTAAAAAAATATCTAATTCTATGCAAACATCAGGAAATATAGATGAGTCCAAAAATATATTTGATAGCCTAGTAGCTTCTAATATCGACCCTTCGATCGGCGTAAAAGCAATTACAGATGAAAACTTCTTTAAAAATGTTAGAGATAGCTCTAAAGGCAATATAAATATCTTAAATACTGGAAGTAGCATAAATAGTGCTATTAATATATCAAATGATATGAGTATAAACAAAAGAGTAGCAAGTATAAATAACCCTTATAATAGCGTAAAATTTGCTAATATACTTAAATCTACTCTTTTAGCAAATAGTGCAAATGTAGCAAGCGATGCTATCTATGACTACTATGGGGTAAGCAGCTATGACAATAGCGTATGGGCAAATACATTTGGCGGTGTAAATATCATAGATGGAAATAGCGGTGGGCTATATGGTATTAGCGTAGGTGCTGATAGGCAATTTAATGATAATTTGCTTCTTGGTGTATATGCTACTTATGCAAACTCAAATATCAAAGATAAGCTAAACGAACAAGAAGTAAATAACTATCAAATAGGTATTTATAGCTCTTATAGATTTGACTCTTATGAGATAAATTCTAAGCTTTACGGACAAATAGGGGATACAAAGCAAGATATAAGCTTAGCTGGAAATGTAAATAGCTCAAATTTTAATAGAAAATTTGCTGGATTTAGTTCCAATATCGGCAAGATCTTTAGCGTAAGCAACGATCTATTTTTAAAACCTTTTGTAGGAGCAAACTACTACTATAGCTATACGCCTAACTACACAGAATCTGGTGCTTTATCAAGAAAGGTAAGATCTAATACTAATAACTCTGTTAGTTTAGAGCTTGGTCTAGAGAGTAGAAAATACTTTAGCCAAGACTCATATATATTTATCGCGCCTAAAATAGAGCAATATATAACCAATAATGGCGATGACTACGTAGCAAGCTTTGTGGGTTCAAATACCGCATTTTCTATCAAAGGAGATGATAAGAAAAAGACTTATGGGCAATTAATCATAGGTGGAAATGTCGCTTTAAATGATAGACTAAGTTTAGATGCTGGAGTTGGAGCTAAGCAAATTTTAGCCGGAAAAGTAGATTCTAAAAATGAAACCTATCTAAGCGGTAATATAGAGGTTAAATATAAATTTTAATTTTTATTGCGTATAAGGGGCTTAATTGCCCCTTGATTTAGCATTATTTCGCGCAGGCTAGCAATATAACTTCAATTTATAAATTGATTTTTATAATTTCTACCCTATCGCAAAAAAGAGATTAATTTTTGCTATGATGAGGAGATATTTTAGCTTTTTGATCTTAGCTCACAACAGAACCTAAAATTGAAAAAGCTATAATAATAATGATAAAAGCTACAATCGGCACTGCGATACCTACATAAATAGCCCATTTAGCCACGCTAGACATCTGATTAAAAACCATTTCATTATTCATATCCAAGGCTTTTTCAAAGAGTTTTATCACTAAATACTTACCAAAAATAGGAACATAAAACCCAATAAGAAAGTTTATCACAGGGATCCAGCCAAGACAAATACAAGCTATCAAATATATCAAGCCTTCTTTGTTTAGTTTTCTATAAAATAAAAACTACCCACCAAAAATAAGTCCCCACCACGACCAAGTAGGTTCAAATTTAAGCCTAGGTCTCATTCCAGCTTTAAAAAACTTCTCAGCTGCCGTGGCATAAATCTCCACCTTTTGTGGAGTGTCTAAAAATTTGCCAAGCTCTTGCCTTAAAAGCTCGGGATTTTCAAATACAG